>NZ_JBANDI010000006.1:0-129856 GCF_039123485.1 Flavobacterium sp. PL12 | reverse complement strand
CTCTTCTTGTTCTTGACATAATTATGCTAATTTAGGGTTTTTAATCCTATCTTAAATCTAAACAAAAAGTTGTACCGTTTTTGGGGAGCAGCATAATAATACTTGCTCAGTTACATCTATAGCAAAGACAAAAATACCATCTATTATCCCTAGAGAGTTTCTATGCGCTTGATACATAAAGTTCATATACTTGTCCACAAGTTGTCCATTATCATTATGATCCATACGAATAAGCATATCGTTGGCAATAAATGGTACGCCTGTCTTATACACAGTGTCTAAAAGTACTATGATCCCTTGAGCTTCCAATTCTGGCAATACTTCCAGCACAGATCTGCCAATAATATCTTTTCTATTGACAAATTTTAAATATAACGGATTTGCAAGTTCATGAATGTGATTAGGTCCTTTCAAAATTGCTATACAAGCAGGGGACAAATTATAGATATCTAAAAATCGTTGCCTTTCTACCTCATACGCTTTTTCTAAATTCTTTTTCGCGGTGATATCCTTCGCAGTGCAGTAAATCAACTTATCATCTCTATCCCATAGAGCGCTCACCATAATGTTAACGATAGTTCCATTTTTATGAATTATACTTGCTTCAAAATTTTTCAAAGGATTGCCATTTCTAGTATCTTGATCAATACTGAATATTGTTTCTTGATCTTCCTCAAGTATAAAATCACCATAACTTTTATGCAGTAATTCATATGTTTCATATCCCAAAATATCACTACTGGCGGAATTTATCTGTACAATATTTTTTTCTGAATCTATGGAAAAAATTAAATCCATCGACGCATTCATTACTTTATTCAGTCTGTTTAAGGCCTCTTGTAGTTCTGCAGCTGTTTTGGCTAAACGTATATCTGCTTTTTTAGATTGGTTTAAATCTTTAATAATGATGGAAGTCTTTTCGTAGCCAGATTCATCCTTAAATACTACTGAGGTTACTTCTGCAATGAATGAGCTACCATCTTTTCTTTTAAATGTAAGTTCACCCTTAGCAACGCCATTTAAATTCCTTTCCTCTATAATTGATGATAAATTTGGATCATTCTCATCAACAAGATTATGTCTGCCAGCTAAACAAATTTCATCTTCTGTCATTTTAAATACTTCACAAGCAGCGGGATTGGCTTCAAGAATCTGTGCGTCTTTTAGTGCTACTAAAATAGCGTCTGTGCTATTCTTAATTAAGCTGCTATACATGTATTTTGCACTATATTTTTCTTCAGGATGTTCAACCAAAGTTTTTCCATATACTTGAAGATCTTGGCTCAGAGCTGTATGAATTTTACTTGATAAAGTAGAGATATTTTGAAGCATCACAATTTCTGACACACCTTTTTTAATCAGTGATACACAATCATCAATCTCTATAAAATTTGCAACTAATATTAGTGGAATATTAGGGCACCAGCTAGCACTTATTTTTAAGGCTTCTTTTTCAACATTTTGCAAGGTCGAATATGCAGATATTATAATATCTGGTTTATAACTATGATTGAGATTTAAAGAATTTGCATTAAACTTGATAGTTTTGATTTGATATTTATGCTTGAAAAGATCTAATTCCTTATAAACATAATTAATATCGATAGTTAGGCTCTCTAAAATTAAAATTTTAATCATATTGATTTGTCTGCGTTCTCAGGAGAATGTGAAGATTATAAATGAAATAAATAATGTTTCAAAATAAATTTACTCTAATCAGTTTTGCTAATGCTAAATTTTACGGTAATGATATTGCTTACAAAACTATGTCTGTTTAATTCAAATTTTTTACCGAAATAAATTTATGTATAGTAAATTTATTTAAATTTAATCAATCTACCAACTTAAAAGTGATAACTGTATTGTATTTTAGTATAAGTGGACTCAAAAAAACTATAGGCCACTATTTTTAGCTCTACTTAATTCAGCAATTACAAAAAATATATTCTGTTAAATAACGTAACTAACTACCATAAAATTGTTTAGAAAAGTTTGTTTTTATTTTATTTAGAAAATTATGGACTAATAAGAAGAAAAAAACTAAATAATATAGGTAAAAATAATTCGCAAAACAAAGTATAGTAAACATTTACAATAGCAGTTGAACAATTATCGTACCCAAATATTGCCGTTGCAGCTATCAAATCGATTTTCAGCATGTGTTTCTTTAGAAAATTCATTATGTTTTTTTTGAAATCGTTTATTATTAACAATATTCTTCGTCTGAAGGAGTTTCAAAATCATAAGTCAGAGTTGTTTTTAGGAATAAGCCAAATGTTAGCATTAAGTGCTGTATAATTGCTTTAATGTCTATAAAAGTTATAGTTCATGCAGACGCTAATTATAAAAGGTTAGAATAATTATTTTCCTTATACAAGCATAAACGATGGTTAAATACCTTACGTACTGTTTTTTTTTTTAAACATACCTTCCAGACATTTTATTCTATATAAATAATCGTCAGGATGATTATTGTGGTTTGTTAATACTATTGTTTTCCCACAACCTGGCTGGCAGTAAAGTAAATTTTTTTTCTAAGTTTATTTAAGGCATCAGCAAAATAATTCCTTAATCCTTCATCTCTGTCAAGAAGTGTACAATTTGCTGATGAAGTTGTAATAAACAACTTTTTTGTCTTTTATTTAAGCAAGTTCTCATCATAAATTTTAAGTTATTTTAGACTACTGTTTTAAAAATGTATGTAAAGTCAAATAAATGCTATTTGCTTTATTTCTAGTAAAATAACTACTTTTTTATGTCTAGTAAAAATATAAAAACCATTGCAAAACTTCTTCAAGCATCACAATGGTTTTTGATTTATAAAAGCGATCAAAATTATTTCATTTTTTGTCTCTTTATGGGTTTTTCTACTGGCTCGTTTTTGTTTTGTAACAAATAATTAGCCAATAGTTTTTCGATCAACTCATCTTTAGTTAAGTGATGGAAAACGGTTTTAATTTTTGTTTTCAATTCCGCATCCACTTCATGATTGGGTTTGGTTTTGAATATTTGTTTAGCCCATAACAGGATATTGTTTTCTTCGATACTTAGTGAACTTGGTTTTTTAAATTCACTGAATTTAATCCCAAGTTCTTTTTCGAAATCGGCAATTTCGCCAACTTCTTCTGGCTGCAATACCGTTAAAGAAAGTCCCTTTGCTCCTGCTCTTGCCGTTCTTCCGCTACGGTGGACGTAAGCTTCGTAAGCATCCGGTAAATGGTAATTAACCACATACGAAATTTCCTTTACGTCAATTCCTCTTGCCGCAAGATCTGTAGCCACTAATATATTGATATGACCTTCACGGAATTGCTCCATGATACGATCTCTAATTCCTTGTGATAAACTTCCGTGTAAAGCGCCTGATGAAAAACGATTGATTGCTAAATTCTTAGCTAGTTTATTGACAGCAGCTTTTGTTTTACAAAAGATAATACCGCGTTCGCCTTCTTTTGAATTTAGGAAATGCATCAAAACATCAAGTTTTTCAATAGGATCTACTACAATATATTCGTGATCGATTCCTTGATTTCCTGATGTTTCCATGTTGGCACTTACCTGAACTACATTTTTATTTAGGTAATTCTGAACCAATTGTTTGATGGTTCCCGGCATAGTTGCTGAGAACAAAAAGGTTTTATGATCTTTTGGTAATTCGGCTACGATTTCGTCAAGGCTTTCTTTTAAGATAGAAACCATTTCATCTGCTTCATCCAGCACTAGAAACTTAGTTTCTTTAAGATTTATCGCTTTACGCTGAATTAAATCGATCAAACGTCCTGGCGTTGCCACAACAATATGTGTTGATGTTGATAATCGCTCGATTTGTGGTTTGATTGGAATTCCTCCGCAAGTTGCTGCGATAGAAACTTCAGGCAAGAAAGTCGCAAAAGACTCTAAATTCTTGAATATTTGTTGGCCTAATTCTCTCGTTGGCGCTAAAATAACCGCTTGAACAAGTGTAGAATTAGTGTCTATTAATTGTAAAATAGGCAATCCAAAAGCAGCTGTTTTACCAGTTCCTGTTTTAGCTAATCCAACAAAATCAGTTGTGTTAGCTAATAATAACGGAATTGTTTTTTGCTGAATTTCTGTCGGAGTAACAATATTCAAATCAGAAAGTGCATTCAATATTGGTTTAGAAATTCCTAAATCAGCGAATTGTTTTGACATTTTATTTGGATTTTATAAGTTGGAAAAAATAGTTGTTTGTAATCGAGAACGCTAGCCCCGATAGTAGCGTTATCCTGTTGTGGCAGTGTTTGCCACAGCAGATATAGCGGATAGCGGGAAAAAGCTCCTAATGAAATTAATCTTCATCAGGTTCGTTCATAATTTTCTCACGGTATTTTTTACCTGTTAGCAATACTAGTTTCAATTTGTAATCGTCCACTAGCCATTCACGGTAATTTTTACTGCATTGACTCAAGCATTTTGAATAACGCTTGATACGACAATCGATATCTTCCTCTAGCAATTTTCCTAAAGCTTTTGCTTCCTGCAAAGTTTCAGTATTATCAACACACATTGCGGCATGTTGCTCGAGTGATTTATCTAAAACTTCCTTAGAACGTAGATTTTGCTTAATGATTAATTTGTGCTCTTCATCGACATCAAAAGTTACGACAGCAGTTTTACTAAATTTTTCACGTAATTCAGGAGGCATGCTGTATTTAAAATACAATTCGATTTCCGTATCATCGCGTAAATTTTCTAGGTAAAACTCAGGAGATTTAAAGATGTGTTGCCAGTTTACAGGCTCACTCCACAATCCGAATCGCGCTGCGTTATTCCCTAAATCGATCACGTTGAAGCTATCTTTAAGCGGTAATTTTCGAGAACCACGACCAATCATTTGGTAATACAAAGTCAATGATTTTGTCGCTCTATTTAATATAATTGTCTCGACTGTAGGTTCATCAAAACCAGTAGTAAGAATTCCAACAGATGTCAAAATAGCATCTGGAGTGTGCTTGAACCAATGTAAAATTTCTTTACGTTCCTCAGTGCTACTAGTATTATCTAAGTGACGGATTTCATAACCGGCTTCTCTAAATGTTTCATAAACATATAAAGAAGTGTTGATCCCGTTATTAAAAATTAAGGTCTTTTTACCAATAGATTTCTCTGTGTAGGCGTGCAATAATTTTTCTTGCATGGCCATGTTGGTGTATAAATCATCAGAAGATTTTACGGTATAATCTCCGTTAATCCCCACTTTTAATGATGTCAATCCAACGTCATAACTATAAGTAATGGCTTTTGCCAAAAATCCTTTATCAATTAACGAACTAATAGTATCTCCTACTATTAATTCATCGTAGCTTTCGTGCATTGGCAACTTTACGTTAGAACTTAGCGGTGTTGCCGTAACTCCTAATATAAATGCGTTTTTGAAAGAGCTTAATAATTTTCTAAAAGAGTTGTAATGCGCCTCATCGATAATTACTAAACCAATGTTATCCAAATGCAACTTTTCATCATTGATTCGGTTTTTTAAAGTCTCTACCATTGCCACGAAACAAGAATAGTCGTTTTGATCTGGAAGTTCTTTTACTTTACTGTTGATGATTTTGTTTTTTACATCAAAACCCTTCAACATTTTTGAAGTTTGTTTACAAAGTTCGATTCTGTGTGTTAAAACCACTACTTTTTTATCGTGTTTTGATAAATAACGGCGTACTATTTCAGAGAAAACTACTGTTTTCCCACCGCCTGTAGGTAGTTGATATAACAAATGATGTTGACGAGGTCCATTATCGATACGTTCAAAGATGGAATCTATATCTCCCTTCTGGTAAGCATAGAGTTCTTTTTTGTCTTCGATTTCAATTTCTAAGGTGTTTTCCGGCATTGCTTCTTATTGGATTTTTGCAAAAATACGGCTAAAAAACAGTTTACGGGCCATATTTATCTAAAAATATAGGGTAGTGTTTAAATAAAATTATTTTAAGGGAAGAGTAGAAAACGCCTATTTTATTAGCATTTTTAAAATCAAGTATAATTAATAGTAAGAAATAACCTGTTTAAAAATCATTCATCTGTATATTAATAATTATGCCATCCAACTTCAATTTTTAAATATTTATGGAATAATAACTGCCAAATTGTATGAAAAATACTTGTTTTAATATTCAAATCGCTCAATGATCGCGCTGAATTCTGGTTCATTATACCATTTTTGGACCATTGTCTGATTGTGAATCGCTAAAATTCTCGTTTTAAATTCCAATAATATTCCATTTGCAATTAAAAAAATTACTGCTTGTTCAAAAGAGTTGAACATACTCTTAAAAAACAAATCTTGCTTTACCGCATTTTCTGATGAGAATGTTTGTGCAATTTCTACATTATAAAGCATGACATCAGCAATTACAAAAGGATCCACTCCTAAAATGATAAAGTGCTTGATGTATTTCTGTGCGACAGAACGTCTCATTTTTGGTTTGCTTCGCCTACCCGATTTCTTTATGGGGAAATATTCATGTGAAATTTTGAGTTTGCATTCCTGCAGTAATGATTCTTCCTTTGGGTTAAAAACAAAGTTATAATACACTTTTACAGGACTGAATTTCTCGTACAATTCGATGATTTGTTCTTCTAATAGTTCTTTATTCAATTCAGCCAAATATTTTTTTAAATCGCGCTTGCTCATTATCAAAGTTTAAGAGTACAAAAGTAAATTACTTTAGGAATCAATACCCTAAAAATCAATGTTAATACTTATTTTTGTCGATTATTACTAAAAAACAAAAAATGCTTAAGATTTTTAAGATTACAGCGATTCTAGAGGGAATTTCTTATTTGGTTTTATTTGCAAATATGTTGCTGGTTAAACCCAACAATATGGATCTTTACAAAACCTTACTTTATCCTATAGGAATGAGTCACGGTGTACTTTTTATCGGATACGTTTTATTGGCAATTTTACTAAAAAAATCGCAAAACTGGGATTTCAAAACTTTTCTTTTAATTCAATTTGCTTCATTAGTTCCACTAGGAACTTTTTACATCGAGAGAAAATACTTGAAAAATGCATAACTATCTAGAAAAGTTATTTCATCTAGTATATCCATTTTTTAAAAAAATGGGATTAGGAAGCGGTTTTGCTTCTTACATCAGCTTATTCGTCAATATTGTAGTTTTATGCGTCTTGTCGTATGCAATTTACGTAGTGTTCCGATTAATTTTAGTTACTATTATGGTGCTTATCGCCCAAAAAACTAAAACTAAATTTGATGATTTATTGGTGACCAATAAAACAGCTAAATACATAGCGCATTTAATACCATTTCTATTTATTTACAAATCAGTTCCAATAATCCTAGATCGCTACGAATACTGGGAAGGCGTTTTTGGAAAGTTTGTTGGAATTTACATCGTATTACTGATTTTATGGATCATTAGAACTGTATTTAATGCCTTACGAGATTACTTAAAATTAAAACCGCGTTACAGCGATAAACCCATTGACAGTTTCATACAAGTAATTATGATTGTGCTTTGGGCTGTGGGAATTGCGGTAATTTTTTCTAAATTATTTGAAATAAACCAGAAAGAACTTTTAACAATTTTAGGAGCTGTTTCTGCGGTTATTATCTTAATTTTCAGAGATACTATTTTAGGATTTGTTTCAAGTGTGCAAGTATCTATTAATGATATGGTGCGCATTGGTGACTGGATTACAATGGATCGCTTTGGCGCTGATGGAGATGTTATCGAAATCAATTTAGCTACGGTTAAGGTTCGAAATTTTGACAACACCACAACGACAATACCAACGTATAGTTTGAGTTCAGACTCGTTCCAAAACTGGCGCGGAATGCTTAATTCTGAGGGTCGAAGAATTAAAAGGCATATTTTAATTAAAGCATCAAGCATTCGGTTTTTAAAAGCAGAAGAGTTGAGTAGTTTGAAGAAAATTCATCTAATATCTGACTATATCGATTCTAGAAAATTAGAAATTGACGAATTCAATAGTGAGAATAGCATTGACAAAACCTTGCCTATCAACGGTAGGAATATGACCAATTTAGGTTTGTTTCGAAAATACATCACCGAATATTTACATAATTATCCTGGCGTTAACAAAGATATGTTGATGCTTTGCCGTCAATTGCAATCAACTTCGCACGGCGTTCCTCTTGAAGTTTATGCGTTTTCACAGGATAAGCGATTTGAAAATTATGAATTTTTAATGTCAGATATCTTTGATCATATTATAGCATCTGTAGGTTATTTTGATTTGGAGATTTTTGAGTTACCATCTGAGAATAATTTTGATTCGAAGTAAATTCTTGTCTATTATTCGAAACAAAGCAGAAATAGTTATTACATTTTAATTGCGTAAAGTGCTCCAATTAATTGGTTGCTCTTTGCACAATTTTTCATTTGTGACGTTTAGTTGTTCCATCTTCTATCGGTTATTTAATCTCACTATCATAAAACATAAAGATTTCAGAGCTCTTTTTTGCAGGAGTAAATCGTATTTTTTTTCTTAAAGATTACTAAAAAAGTATTTTCTCTATTTATTTTTTTTTAATTTTAAAGAAAAAACATGAACACACGCGATACATTTTTACTAGAATTTAGAGGACAAACAATTGGATCGGTAACAACCGACTCTAGTTCTGAGGAATCTTTTCAAAATGAAGTCTTACGCCCGATTTTAAAACTTCAAAACGATTTATTTATTGCTGCATTCAATTCGTACATTGAAAAAAATAAGGTTGAATTTACGGCTAAAACCATGGAAGCAAAATTAGCTGTTATTGATAATGCACTTCAAAAAGATGTCAAATTTAGAAACACGCTTAGAGGTGCTGTAATTGGTTTATTCACTGCTGATGAATATTCTATTTATGCAGAAAATGATTCAAATATTAATAAAAGAATGATGAGTATGCTTGCTGAAAGATTAAAAAGCCAAATACAGCTTTTTGATAAGTAACAGCACTATTTTTCTGTATGCAGTACACTTTATCTTCGTTAACAGCAGTTTTTAGAACAAACAAAGAAATTAACGATCAATTGGAAAGAAAAAACTCTTCTCGAAAGATCGTAAAATGTTAAATTCAGCTTTTTTATTATTCATACTTTAAAAAATCGGCCTTTACAGGTCGATTTTTTGCATTTCAAATACCATTTAATAATCTTAATCTTCTATATAATAAATTTAGACTTACTTTAGTATTATATGCTCTTTGCACCGTTATTTTCATTATAATTGTTAAAACTAAATTTTATGAAGGAAGAATATTTTAAATGGTACTCCCCAAATTTAAATACCGATATTGAAATGCTGGTTTTTGGACATTCAGGATATCCTGTTGTTTTATTCCCAACTTCTATGGGATCCTATCACGAAAATAAAGATATGGGTTTGATTGAATCAGCAAGATGGTATATCGAACAAGGTTTAATACAGATTTACTGCCCTGATAGTATTGACAAAAATAGTTTCTACAATAAGAAAATACATCCTGTCCATCGCATTGAAAATCACGTCAAATACGACAAAATGATATGTCATGAGATCGTTGAACGTGTTAAAAATAATACTCCTTCTGGAAAAGTTGCTGTTGCAGGATGCAGCTTTGGCGGTTATCACGCAGCAAATTTTGCTTTTAGACATCCTGGTTATGTAAGTCATCTATTTTCAATGAGTGGTGCTTTCCAAATTAACACTTTCATGGATGGTTTCCATAATGATGATGTATTTTATAATAGCCCAGAAGATTATCTGTACGGGTTAAATGATCACGAACTTTGGAATATGGATATTGTATTAGGAACTTCTAATTGGGATATTTGTCTGGACGCCAACTTAAAAATGAGCAAAGTATTAAGTGATAAAAATATTCATCATTGGTTAGATATTCGTCAAGATCAAAAGCATGATTGGCCAGTTTGGAAAGAAATGTTTCCACATTATCTATCAAGAATTAAATTTTTTTAAAAATATAAAAGTATGGAATCTAAAAAAATAGGAATTTTATTTGGAATGGAAGATACCTTTCCGCAAGCATTTATAGACCGTGTTAATTCAAAAAATGAAAAAGGAATAATTGCAGAAGCAGTTAGTATTGATAAAGTAGTTCAAAATAAAGGCGGTGAATATGCTGTAATAATTGATAGAATTTCGCAAGACGTTCCCTTCTATCGTGCGTATCTAAAGAATGCTGCACTTACTGGAACTAATGTGATCAATAATCCATTCTGGTGGAGCGCTGACGATAAGTTTTTTAACAATGCATTAGCGGACACTCTTGGCGTGCCACTTCCTAACACCGTAATTCTACCTTCTGCAGAACATCCTACAGATACTACAGGTAAGTCTTTTCGAAACTTAAAATATCCAATGGATTGGGAGGGAATATTTGATTACATCGGATTTCCAGCGTATATGAAACCGTATGCTGGTGGCGGATGGAAAAATGTGTACCGTCTTGAAAATAAAGAAGAATTTTGGGAGAAGCATCAAGAAACTGGGCAACTGGTGATGATGTTACAAGAAGAAATCGTTTTTACTGAATATTTTAGAGTGTATTGTTTAGGCAATAAAGCGGTTAAAATTATGCAGTACGAACCAAGAAATCCACATCATTTACGATATGTTATTGACGGACCTCCAACTGATAAAAAATTATTAGCCACAATAAAAGATTATACACTTAGACTTTGCAAAGGATTAGGTTATGATTTCAATACTGTGGAATTTGCGGTGCGTGATGGAATTCCTTATGCTATAGATTTTGGTAATCCGGCGCCAGACGCGGAGTTATCTTCTGTGGGTGAAGAGAATTTCGAGTGGGTAGTTGAAGAAGCTGCAAAAATGGCAATTGCTGCTGCAAAAAAACAAAAACCAGGTAAAATGAATTTGACTTGGGGAACATTCATCAAGGATGCTGCAGGAAAATAAATAGTGTGGATTTAAAAATCAACTATTTCCGATTGTCCCTATTTTTCGAGAAAAATATTTTTACTTCATTTTGCCTTAATGGCGGAATGAAGTGAAAATTTTCAATCGCGTAGCGGAATACAGCTCCTAAAAAAAATAATGTAATGAAAAAATTACCAATTTTCACACTTGGTGTAGAAGAGGAATATCAAATTATAGATCCTATTACTAGAGATTTGCGCTCGCATTTGTCTAAAATTGTAGATGGTGCAAAAATCATTTTAAATGAGCAGGTAAAAGCTGAAATGCATCAATCTGTGGTTGAAGTAGGCACAAATATTTGTAATAATGTCGATGATGCTAGGAACGAGATCCGGTTTTTAAGATCAAAAATTGTCGAACTTGCTGATAAGCAGGATTTGATTGTTGGTGGTGCTGGAACTCATCCATTTTCTAAGTGGCAAGATCAACCTATTACTGACGATCCAAGATATCACGATATTGTAAATGAACTGCAAGACGCGGCACGATCAAATTTAATTTTTGGAATGCATTGTCATGTTGGGATTGAAAATCGAGAAATTGGTTTGCAATTAATGAATCAGGCGACTTATTTTCTGCCACATATATTCGCATTATCAACAAACTCTCCTTTCTGGGAAGGAAGACAAACAGGTTACAAATCGTTTAGAACTAAAGTTTTTGATAAATTTCCTCGAACGGGTTTACCTGAATATTTTGATTCCGTTGCTTCGTATCAAAATTATTTAGATACACTGGTAAAAACTAATTGTATTGATAATCCAAAAAAGATATGGTGGGATTTACGTCTTCACCCTTTTTACAATACAATCGAATTTAGAATTTGCGATATGTGTTTGACCGTGGATGAAACCATTTGCATCGTCGCAATTATTCAAGCAATTGTAGCAAAACTCTATAAGTTAAATATGAATAATACTAGTTTTAATATTTATAGGCTAGCATTAATAAAAGAGAATAAATTTCGTGCCGCTCGTTACGGAATTGATAATAGCATGATTGATTTTGGTTTACAAAAAGAAGTAGAGACAAAAGGCTTAATTCTCGAACTACTTGAATTCATTGATGATGTAGTCGATGAATTAGGAAGTCGTGAGGAGATTAATTTTGTGCATAAAATTTTAAATGAAGGAACTGGAGCTGATAAACAGCTTGCTATTTTTCAAGAAACGAATGATCTTTCTAAGGTTGTAGATTTTATAACTAGTGAATTTACCAAGGGATTATAGAATAATGAAGTAACTTTGCGTTTTTCCCTTTAAAACTTTTTTATGCCTAATAAAATTATAAAAATTGCGATTTTAGATATGTACAACGGTGAACCTAATCAAGGAATGCGTTGTATAATTGATGTCATCAATAGATTTAGTCCAGTTGTTGCTTTTGAAATATTTGATGTTCGAGTAAAATGTGAATTACCAAATATTGAGAAGTTTGATATTTATATTTCGACCGGTGGACCCGGAAATCCGCTTATTGGAGATGGCAATTGGGACACAAAATACTATGACTTCATAGATTCACTGAGCAAGTGGAACATTAAAAATACAGTAAAGAAGCATGTTCTATTTATTTGTCATTCGTTCCAAATGGCTTGTCTTCATTTTGGTTTAGCGACAGTAACGAAACGAAACGATACTTCTTTTGGCGTAATGACCATTCATAAAACTAAAGAAGGTGCTTTAGATTCACTATTTGAAGGTTTAGCAGATCCCTTTTACGGAATTGATTCTAGAGACTATCAAGTCGTACAGCCAAAATTGAGTGTTTTTGCTAAAAAGGGAGCTAAGATTATTTCTCTAGAAAAAATTCGTGATCATGTACAATACGAACGCGCAATTATGGCAGTTCGTTTTACAGATTATTTTGTGGGAACACAGTTTCATCCAGAAGCAGATCCAATTAGCTTTGTTGCTCACTTGAGAAATAAAGATGCCAAGGAAAAAATTAAGAATATGAAGGGGAAAAAGAAGTTTAGAAATATGCTTGAAGATCTTATGGATGATGACAAGATATATAAAACTAACGAAACTTTGATTCCAAATTTTCTCAGAACCGCGATTAACGATTTAATGAAAACAAAGAAAATGTTATCTAATTAATAAAGTTATTTAAATATGATTACAAAATATCGGGAGTTATTTAACACTCAATTCTCAGAACAAAAATATCTAGATTTTAAAAATGATATTGCTTCCGATTTTAATTATCTACCAACATTCAGGTTAGGTGAGACACCTTTTTTTATTTCGAATGAACTCAAGGAGCAGCTTATTGAAGGTTGTAACGAAGTTATATCTTTCATTCAACGAGATGACTTTAAAGAGTTAACTAATAAATCATTAGAACTTAATCATAAAGTTCCCAACGAAGATAAACACACTTCTTTTCTAGCCATTGATTTCGGAATTTGTGAGGAAGATGGACAAGTTGTACCAAAATTAATTGAGGTACAAGGATTTCCCTCTTTGTATAATTACCAAATCAATTTATACGAAAAATTTAAAAACCATTATCCGTTTTTAAAAGAGCTTACTCCTTTTATCAATGGAATTTCTGCAGAAGAATATCGCGATATAATTGAAGAGGTTATTTGCAATAATCATCCAAAGGAAAATGTTATTCTTCTCGAAATTGAACCAGAGAAACAAAACACTAAAATCGATTTTTATTATTGCAATAAAGATATTGGAATTCCTATAGTTTGTGTAACTGAATTAACAAAGAAAGGAAAACAGCTTTATTACAATAATAATGAAGGTGAAGAAATTTTAGTAAAGCGAATCTATAATAGAGTAATTTTTGACGAATTAGATTTAAGAACTGATTTGAAAATGGACTTTAGCTTTTCAGATGATTTAGATGTGGAATGGGCTGGACATCCTAATTGGTTCTTTCGAATTAGTAAATTTATATTGCCTTTTTTAAAAGGAAAATATTTTATTGAAACCACATTATTAAGTGAACTAAAAGAAATCCCTGAAGATTTGGAAAATTACGTTTTAAAACCGCTATTCTCATTTTCAGGAACTGGAGTCATTTTCCATATGAAAAAGGGAGATATTGAAGGTATTGTAGATAAGGATCTTTACATTTTACAGAAAAAAGTACATTATAAGCCAATAGTACAATCTCCTGATGGAAAAGTTAAGGCAGAAGTTCGTATCCTTTGCGCTTGGAAAAAAGAAGATAAAGCTCCTACTCTACTTTGCAACTTAGTTCGATTGAGTCGAGGCGAAATGATTGGAGTAAAGTTTAATAAAGATAAGGATTGGGTTGGCGGTACTTTAGGATTATTTGAACGCTAAAATATATTGTACAAAAAAAGACAAATCGCTCAATTTGTCTTTTTTTATATAATGAAAATTAATTTAGTCCGTAATATTAATGCTTGCCACATAAAAATTACTATCGACAGTTAAGCTAGGCTGACTGCTAACAGCAGCTAAAGTAGACCAATCACTAGTTGGCTTTAAAAGTTGCTCTTTACCATTTAACATTACTTTTATCAGCATATTGAATCCCATTACGCTATTAGTCCAACGATAACCTAAAGCATTATTCTTGAAAAAGTATTCTAATGTTGGAATTCTAGTATCTCGCAAATACTGATTAAAAAACGGATTTAAGTCCATTCCAACTTCTTTACTGATATATTCTTCAATTTGCTTAGTTGTGACTGTTTGATGGTAAAAAGTGCTATTTAAACCTCTTAAAATTGCTCTCCATTTCTCATCATTATTTACAATTTGTCGCAAAGTATGTAAAACATTCGAACCTTTGTAATACATATCAGCTGAACCTTCATTGTTCACATCATATTTACCGATAATAGGAATATCATTATTTATACTTTTTCTTAATCCTTTTACGTATTCATATCCAGCTTGTTTTCCGTAATAATATTCTACAAATAAGCTCTCTGAATAATTTGTAAAACTCTCATGAATCCACATATCAGCAATATCTTTATATGTAATATTATTAGCAAACCACTCATGCCCTGATTCATGTATTATTATAAAATCAAATTTGAGTCCCCAACCCGTACCACTCAAATCTCTGCCTAAATAACCGTTTTCAAATCCATTACCGTAAGTCACTGAGCTTTGATGCTCCATTCCTAAATAAGGCGCTTCAACGAGCTTGTAACTATCTTCATAAAAAGGATAAGGTCCAAACCAATGTTCGAATGCCTTTAACATTCTAGGCGCATCTTTGAACTGCTTTTTGGCTTTAGCCAAATTCTCTCTTAATACATAATACGTGCAATCTAAATTTCCTTTTTCACCTTTGAACTTCTCAGAGAAAGATACATAATCTCCAATATTAATATTTACTCCATAATTGTTGATTGGGTTTGAAACGTACCAATTGTACGTTTTTGTTCCGTCTTTCATCTGTTTTACACTTTGTAAACGACCATTTGAAACTGCCATCAAATCTTTTGGAGCATTAATACTCATCAACATATTATCCACTTCATCATACATATGATCTTTATTTGGCCACCACACGCTAGCGCCTAATCCTTGGCAAGAAGAACCAATAAATGATTTTCCACTAGAATCCTTTCTCCATGTAATTCCACCATCCCACGGCGGATTTATGGCTACTTTTGGTTTACCGCCATAAAAAATGATTAATTCTTTAATGGAACCAACTTTCTGTGCTGCCACTAATTCGATAAAAAAAGCATTCCCTTCTCTTTTATGTTTCAATTCTTTTCCATCTTGAATTACTTTATAAATCTCCATTGGAGTTTGTAAATCAATTTGCATTAAACTGTACTCCTTCAAAACTTTATAACCAATAGTATTTGAACCTGTAATAGTGCTATCTACAGGATTAACTTTTATATCAAGGTGATATTTTTTTACATCCCACCATTCCCTTTCCTTTGTTATACTTCCTCTTAAGGTGTCTTGTCTTGTAAAAGTATTCTCTTTTGCGGTTAACAATCCTTGCGCACGTACTCCATTAAAAGCAAGTAAAGAGAAAAAAATAATTCCTAACTGTTTTTTCATATTTAATCTATTTTGTTCGAAAGTACATTTTGATACTCGATGTAAGCTTGCTTTGATTTTAATTCGAAGGATATTTTTGAGTAAACTCTCCTAAGATTTTATTTTCTTTTCCTCGAATCTGCATTAGTACTGAGTTATTTTTAAAATCAAATTGCAGTAAACCAAAGTTAATATCTTTCACCACTTCGCCTTTTACAAAAGGATTTTCTTCACCAGAAAAAGAAGTATATGTATGAGTTAATCCACTGGAAGTAAAATCAATTAAAGGATATGCTAATCCATCGACATTTTTGGAAGAAAAAGTAGCAATATGACGATCACCAGATATTATAAATGTTCCTTTCGCTTTTGAAGAAACAATCAATTTTTCAAGCTTTTCTATTTCGTGAGGAAAATTAGCCCATGCTTCAAAACCATGTTTATTTGATAAAAATTGAACACTACTTACAATGACATTAAATTGTGCATCTGAAGTGTTTAATTCATTTTCAAGCCACTTCCACTGTTCTGTTCCTAACATCGTACCTTCGCCATAAGCGTTAGGTTGAAAACGTTTTTTAGCACTTTTTGCTTTAGTCAAAGCTGTTCTAAAAAATCTAGAATCTAGAACGATAACTTTTACTTTGTTTTTATTAAATTGAATTGTTTTTGAATTGTACACACCATCTCTAGTGCGCTCTACAGCATTAGTTGGAGTATCTAAGAAATTAAGAAGTAATTGTTGGCTTTGTCTTTTAAAAGGATACTGTACTCCTGCGTCGTTTGCTCCGTAATCATGATCATCCCAAGTTCCTAACACAATTTTATTTTTAATAAAGGAAAGGTATTCCGAATCTTGCTTTTGAATTTTGTAGTTATTTTCAAGTACAGTCATGTCTTCCGTATCAGAGTAAACATTATCACCACCCCAAATCCAAACAGAAGGATTATTCTTATCGATATATGGCCAAAGTTCATTTTTAATTACTTGATTATCGCATGATCCAAACGCGATGGTGAAAACGGAATCCTTGTTTTTTATTTTAGTAACTTCCTTTTGGTAGTTAATTTTACAACTTACAAAAGCAATTAGAATAAAGAGATAGAGCAGTTTTTTCATGAAAATAGATATATAAAAGAAGGATAATTTTATTAAAACACGAAGATAGGAAATTACATGAGGTAAGAAGAAATAGCACTAAATAAAAAAGCGACTAATTCAATGAAATTAGTCGCTAATTATATTTGTTAAAATAAATTAATGTAAATTATTTACTTTTTCTTGCTCTATAACAGCAGTAAATTCAGACTCTAAACGCGCGCCATAATCATCTAATAGCGTTTGAACTCGCTCTTGCTTATCTGATTTTACTACTAAACCTGCGTGGTATGCTAAAGGAACTTTGAAACATACTTCAGGATCAGAAAACGATGATAAATCAGGATGCTGAATTTTTGATAAAGTAAGTGCAATTCCTGCATATCCTTTTTTGGCCTTAGGCAAAGTATATTTTGTTTCCTTAACTAATGAGTCTTCAATCGCTGCCCATTCTTTCCACAAATTGATATTCGACGCTTCCGTTACCATTTCTGCAATATGAGCTCCTCCTACTCTAGAAGATGTTTCTAGAAAATAGATTTGGCCATTTTCATTGCTTTTTATAAACTCTGTGTGTGCGGCTCCATGTTTCAATCCAAAGCCTTTCATCACCATCTCGTTCATTTTTTTAATCGCTTTATCGTCCTCTGAACCATATTTTATGTTCATCGAACGAAAAACACCTCCATTATGAGAAACGTCCATAGGTGTAGATAAATATTTTGAAGTCAGACTAAAGATAACTTTACCTTCTGATATTAAACTATCACAGTGATACACATCGCCGGGCTTAAATTGCTCTAATAAATATTTAAATCTATTATTTCCCAATTCATTAATCTTAATCCATAAGCTTTCTTTGTCGTAGACTTTTATAATTCCATTTGCTGAAGCTTCAGAACGTGGTTTAAAAACCCACGGCGCTGCTACTGTATCTGCAAAAGCATCAATGTCATGATCATTGAATAACGAACAAAATGCGGGTATAGGAATTCCGCAGCTCTTAGCACGCATACGCATAGCAAGTTTGTCCCTGAAGTAACGTCCTGTAGTTTGTCCCATTCCTCCAATACGGAGATTTTCTCTAAGATAAGTAGCTTTCTCAACGTCATAATCATCGAGTGCAACAATTGCATCAACGTTGGTTGATTTCATGAAATTACCAACTCCCAGCAATAGATGCTCCAAATTCCAATCTACATCTCGACCTTCCATGTAAAAAATCTCATCAATATATTGATGTGGCCACGCTTCGTCTTTAAGTTTGTCACTAGTTACCAAATAAACTTTGTTACCTAATTTTTTTAATTGAATCAAAAAATCGGCACCCTTGAAATAATTTGAAATGCAAAGAAAGGTTTTAGCGTTTTCCATAGTTTATAAATTTTCAATGAATTTAGTTAATAAATGAACACCAAACGCAGTGGCATGTTTACTTTTAGCAAATTCGTCATCGCCAAAAGTCACACCTGCTACATCCAAATGTGCCCAAGCAGTATGCTCTTGTGTAAAATATTCTAAAAATTTTGCTGCGCTAATCGCCCCAGCAACTGGTTTGCCACTGTAATTTTTAACATCTGCAATATCACTTTCGATATCTTGTTTGTAAACATCCCATAGCGGTAATGGCCATAAACGTTCACCAATTGCATCTCCAGTGTCCTGCAACTTAGTTGACATTTCCGTGTTATTAGTAAATAATGCACCACATTCTGTACCAAAAGTTCCAATACTACTTCCCGTAAGTGTAGCAATATCAATCATATAATCTGGCTTAAAATTCTTTATCATATAGGACAAACCATCAGCTAACACAAGTCTTCCTTCAGCGTCTGTATCAATAATTTCAATTGAATTTCCGCTGTAACTTGTAATTACGTCGCTTGGTAAAAAGGATTTCGCATCGACTGAATTTTCAGCACACGGGACGATTGCCGTTACTTTTACTGGTAATTGTAGATCCGCTATAAGCTGCATTGCTCCTAGAACAGCTCCACCACCTGCCATATCACACTTCATATGGAGCATTCCTGCGGTTTTAATGTTTAGGCCTCCTGTATCAAATGTGATTCCTTTTCCAACTAATCCAATGTGTTTAATAGAATCTCCGGGAACTTTTGGAGTATACTCAATTATGATAAATTGAGGTTCGTTTTCGCTTCCTTTCCCAACTGCTAAAAATGCACCTAAACCAGCAATTTTAGAATCTTCAAATCCTAAAACAGTTACTTCAAATCCGTATTTTTCACCGGCATCTTTTGCCCATGTCGCTAAATATTTTGGAGTGACTTTGTTAGGTGGTAAGTCAACTAAATCAAAAATGTTCAGCTGTGCTTTTGCAATTTTTAAAGCTTTTTCGGCTGCGGCCAAATGGTTATTAGTTGTAACCAAGTTTAGCGTGAAATCTTGCTCTAAAAAAGGATGTTCTTTCTTATCTGATTTAAAATGTCCTAAATTATAAGTTCCTAAAAGTAAACCAGATATAGAGGCTTCAACTTGATTATCCTCGAATCCCTCTGGTATAACTAATGTAACACCTGTACTAAAGTGCTCTTTTTGTTTAGCTGAAATACGACGAAAAATATTCTTTAAAGATTTATAATCAATAGATTTTCCTAATCCAATAAACAGATAAGTAGTATCATTTTTTTCGGTTAAATAATGCGTGTCCTTTTTGCCAAAGAAAAGCTTGGACGAAACTTCAACTTCATTAAATGAAATTGGAATTTTATTTTTATCGTATGTTTCGAAAACTGGAATTAAAACTATTCCTGAAGAATTATCTAAGTTTTGAATTGTATTTATTGTCATTGTTTTTTGTTTAATTTTTGTTTGGAAATCAAAACTTAAAAAGTTTTAACCTCCTACTTTGTTTGAAAAAATAGCCATTCAATCGCCTTGGGGAACTCATCACTCCAGAACGTTTCGGTATGTTTTCCTTCTCTATTTATACTTAAATTAATATTTGATTTATCAGCAACAAAATGATTTGATACTAAATCATTTTGAAATTTTGTAATATGTTGGATCATAGTTTTACTTTCATCGCCACCAGCGTAGAGATAAATTTTAGTATCCTCTAGATCTTCGCTTTTAGAATCGATTTTTAACTCTGGAACTACCCAAAGTGAAGGTGAGAAAATCATTAATTTTCCGTACACTTCAGGATTTCTCAAGCCACTAAAGATGCTTATTAATCCTCCTAAAGAGCTTCCACCAATTCCAGTAAACTCACGTTCAGGTTTTGTTCGAAAATGCTGGTCAACAAATGGTTTTAACGTATCAGTTACAAAACGAATATATTTTTTTCCTTGTCCTTTTCCAAGGACCGTCTTACCTACATTATATTCTTTAATTCTATCCTCCTCAGCATGCTCAACTGCGATAACAATTATTTTTCCAATTTTGTACTCTGACATTACTGCCAATTTTTTATCAATTTCCCAATTCCCAAATTCTGCCGCTTCATTAAATAGATTTTGCGCATCTTGTAAATACATTACAGGATAGCTCGCTCCAGAATTGTCATAGTCATGAGGCAGTAAAGCCCATATTTTTCTTGTTTTGTTAAGTTGTGGGATTTCAAACTCATCTGAAATTAATTGCACTTGTGGTAAAAAAGATTGCTTAAAAGGAAGCCAGTTTTTTCTCCATCGTGCCACATGTTCTTCTTTAACGCCAGTATGCATTGTTGTGGAACGGTTTTCTGTACGATTACCTTCACTATCAATTTCTACCTCACTCCAATCTCCTTTTGTAAATTTATATAAAAGCTCAACTGGATAATTAAATTCGTGAGGAAACTTGTAGTGATAAGAATTAGATCCTATTTTTTCCATCATAAATTCCTTATCCTGCGTTCGCCAATTATTAAAATTACCGGAAATGTAAACTGGTCGAGCATCCTCTTCATCAGTTTTTAAAATGATATATAAACTTATATTGCTGTCTTTATTTTGCTCTTCTGCCACAGCAGCATTATTTTCTGAATCCATCACTTACATTTTGTTCTACACTTTTATCTAAATAGTAAATATAATAGATTGTTTATTGAAATAAAAGAAAAAAGAAGACCCAACAGTAAATCATTTTACTATTGGGTCTTTCGATCAATCTATTTTATTATCTTTTTACTTCTGACGACTTTTTAATACGTCGACCACATCATCGAGTTTAAATCCTTTAGCTTGTAGTAAAATCAGGTAATGGAAAAGTAAGTCGGCACTTTCACTTAGAAACAAATCATCATTGTCATCCTTTGCTTCAATAACAACTTCAATTGCTTCCTCACCTACTTTTTGAGCAATCTTGTTCATTCCTAATTTAAACAATGATGCAACGTAGCTTTTTTCAGAATCTGCATTTTCTCTACGAGTCGTGATAGTGTTTTCTAGCGTAGAGACAAATCCATAATCTGTTTTATTTTCTTCAGCCCAACACGTATCGGTTCCTTTATGGCAAGTTGGTCCTTCTGGTTTAACTTGGATTAATAAGGTGTCGTTATCGCAGTCATTTTTAATTTCGACCAAATTTAAAAAGTTTCCACTTTCTTCACCTTTTGTCCAGAGTCTCTTTTTACTCCTACTGTAAAATGTTACTTTATTTGTTTCGACAGTTTTTTGATAAGCTTCTGCATTCATGTAACCCAACATCAAAACATTTTTAGTTTCGCTATCCTGAATAATTACAGGAATTAATCCGTCTGTATTTTTTGAAAAATCTATGTTCATTTTTTAAGTCTAAAGTTGTAAAGTCACGATTCTTAGTGTTAAACACTAAATTCTGACCTCTATATTGTTATTTTTGAGTTCGTTTTTCAGCGTTTTAATTTCAATTTCTTTAAAGTGAAAAACACTTGCTGCTAATGCTGCATCCGCTTTTCCATCTTTAAAGGCGTCAACAAAATGTTGAATAGTTCCAGCGCCACCTGAGGCAATTATTGGAATATTTACTAGTTCAGATAATTTAGCTAAAGCCTCATTTGCAAAACCATTTTTAGTTCCATCATTATCCATGGAAGTAAATAAGATTTCTCCGGCACCACGTTGCTCCACTTCTTTTGCCCAATCAAATAAACTCCACTCTGTCGGCACTTTTCCACCAACTAAATGCACTACCCATTCTCCATTAATTTGTTTAGCATCAATGGCGACAACAACACATTGACTTCCAAATTTTTGTGCTAAATCGTTGATTAATTGCGGATTTTTTACTGCTGAGGAATTGATAGAAACTTTGTCAGCTCCATTTTGCAGTAATACTTCAACATCTTCAACAGAGGATATTCCACCTCCAACGGTAAAAGGAATATTAATCGTCGAAGCTACTTTACGAACTAAACCAACTAATGTTTTTCTTCGCTCTTCAGTCGCCGAGATATCTAAAAATACTAATTCATCTGCACCTTCATCCGAGTAAATTTTAGCTAATTCAACAGGATCTCCAGCATCTCGTAAATCTACAAAATTTACACCTTTTACGGTTCTTCCGTTTTTAATGTCGAGGCAAGGGATTATTCTTTTAGTAAGCATATTGATCAAGTATTAATTAGTAAGGATTAAGGATTAAGTTTTTTTTTGATTATTTTTAGCAGAAATGATAATGCTCTTTATCAATTTTAAAACTTCAATACCATCATTGTTTAAACTTTCAAATTCAGCATAAGAAAGATAATTTGTTGCTTGTAAGAGTTCCAACCAGTATAAGGTTTCGTCGGCCTCTTTTTGTGAAATTCCCATCTTATGAATAAAATCAGGTTTACTTTCTGCATTTTTTGCCTCACGAATATTAGCTCCAACTGAAGTACCTGAACGTAAAACTTGTTTACTCATTACGTATTCGCTTCTAGAAATTAACGTTTTGTATAAATTTACTATTCGAATAGCAAATAAAAAACTTTTTATTTTAATAATGTCATCACTCATCCTTACAATTTAAAATCTATTATTAATCTTTTTTACTAGATACTTATGAGTTATTACTTAATACTTATGACTTAAAACATAGTTTTCTAATTGTTTCATTGAAATCCTACCCTCGTAGATTGCTTTTCCTATGATTGTTCCTTCACAGCCTAGTTCAGCTAATTTGGGTAATTCATCAAAAGTAGAAATTCCTCCAGAAGCGATTAATTTTATTCCTTTGGCTTCCGCCAAAATTTTAGCGTATAAATCAAAACTTGGTCCCTCGAGCATTCCGTCTTTAGCAATATCAGTGCAAATAACGTACTGAATTCCTCTATCTTGATATCCTTGAATGAAAGGAACTAAATCTTCATCAGATTCCTCTAACCATCCAGAAACTGCAACTTTTTCATTGTTTGCGTCCGCTCCTAAAATGATTTTGTCAGCTCCGTATTCAGCAATCCATTTTTCAAAAATAGCTCTATTTTTTACGGCGATACTTCCACCTGTAATCTGGTTTGCGCCACTTTCAAAAGCAATTTTCAAATCGGCATCCGATTTCAATCCGCCACCAAAATCAATTTTTAATTTTGTTTTACTTGCAATTTGCTCTAATATTTTATAATTGACAATTTGGCTTGATTTAGCACCATCTAAATCTACTAAATGTAGATATTCAATGCCGTGAGCTTCAAACTCTTTTGCTACTTCTAGCGGATTTTCGTTGTATATAATTTTGGTATTGTAGTCACCTTTAGATAAACGAACACATTTTCCGTCTATAATGTCTATTGCTGGTATTATTCTCATTTATTAATAGTCTTAAAGTTTGAAAGTCTAAAGTCTTAAAGTTACATTTTTAAGAAATTAGACAAAATTTGTTCTCCCACATCACCGCTTTTCTCGGGGTGAAATTGCGTTCCGTAAAAATTATCTTTTTGTAAAGCGGAAGCATATTCTACTTCATAATCTGTTATAGCAATGGCTTCGTTGCAAAGAGGTGCATAAAAACTATGAACTAAATACATATACTCATTGTCAGTTATTCCACTAAATAAAGGTGAACTCAAATTGTAGATTTGGTTCCAACCCATTTGTGGCACTTTCACTTTATTTGAAAATTTAACAACGTCAACATTAAAAATACCTAAACCTTTGGTATCGCCTTCTTGTGATGATTTACACATTAGCTGCATTCCTAAACATATTCCTAAAACAGGTTGTTTTAAGGTTGGAATCAAAGTATCTAATCCGCTTTCAATTAGCTTTTTCATGGCTGAACTTGCTTCACCAACACCCGGGAAAATTACTTTGTCTGCCGCTTTTATTTTTTCTGAATTACTGCTCAAAACAGCTTTATATCCTAATCTTTCGATAGCAAACATAATGCTTTGTATATTTCCTGCTCCGTAATTTATGATAACTATTTTCATTCTTCTTCTTTTACTCCTGCAAGGTTTTTAAAACCTTGTAGGTTTAGTTATGAATACCTACAAGGTTAAAAAAAACCTTGCAGGACTAGTATTTACAACATGCCTTTTGTACTTGGCAAAATCATTTTTTCGGTATCGCGTTTTATAGCTACTTTTATCGCTTTAGCGAAAGCCTTAAAAATGGCCTCTATTTTGTGATGCTCGTTAATTCCTTCTGCCTTAATGTTGATGTTAGCTTTTGCACCATCCGAAAATGATTTGAAAAAGTGTAAAAACATTTCTGTTGGCATTTTTCCCACCATTTCACGTTTGAATTCCGTTTCCCAAACTAACCAGTTTCTTCCACCAAAGTCAATAGCTACTTGCGCTAAGCAATCATCCATTGGCAAACAAAAACCATAACGTTCAATTCCTAACTTATTCCCTAATGCTTTTGCAAAGACTTCTCCCAACGCAATTGCGGTATCTTCAATAGTATGATGTTCATCAACTTCCAAATCTCCTTTTACAAGAATTTCTAAATCCATTTGCCCGTGACGTGCAATTTGGTCCAACATGTGATCGAAAAAAGCTATTCCAGTTTCGATTTTGCTTTTTCCAGTTCCATCAAGGTTTAATTTTATAAAAATATCGGTTTCATTTGTCTTTCTTTCAATTGACGCTGAACGTTCTTCTAATTTCAGAAATTCATAGATTGTTTTCCAATCCGTAGTTTGCAATGCAATTACAGAATCTAATTCTTCTCTTTTAGAAGCAATCTCACCGCTTCCTAGAGCTTCATCCGTATTTATGAAGATTGCTTTCGAACCTAAATTCTTTGCTAGTTCAACATCAGTAATTCTGTCACCGATAACAAATGAATTTTCTAAGTCATATTCTGCATTGTTAATGTATTTAGTCAACATTCCAAGTCCTGGCTTGCGTGTTGGAACATTTTCATGTGGAAATGTTTTATCAATTAACACATCGCTAAAAACAACGCCTTCGTTTTCAAAAGCTCTCATTACTAAATTATGTACGGGCCAAAAGTTAGCTTCTGGATGTGAATCAGTTCCTAAACCATCTTGATTGGTGACCATCACCAATTCAAAATCTAGTTCTTGCGCTATTTTACCCAAATATTGAAATGCAAATGGATAAAATTCTAGTTTTTCAAAACTGTCTAATTGATAATCGTTTGGTTCTAAAACCATCGTTCCATCACGATCTATAAAAAGTATTTTTTTCATTTTATATTTTTTTACAACCAACCCACTTTTTTTATAATTCAAAAAGGGAGAAAAGTATTTAAATTTCTTTTAAAGCAGCTATTAATTTTCTATTTTCTTCTTCAGTTCCAACCGTTAAACGTAATGTGTTTTCACATAAGGCCTGTGTAGTCCTATTGCGAATAACAATTCCTTTTGCAATCAAATCAGCATATCTTTTATTAGCATCATCAACTTTAATTAAAATAAAATTCGCTTCTGTTGGATAAATTTTTTCCGCAAAGTTAATATCAAGCAAAACTTTAAGTAATGCTTCTCTTTGTGTTATAATTGAGGCGATTTCCTTTCCTATTTGGTTCGTATCATCTAAACGAGATAATGCTCGTTTCTGACTCAATTCATTTACATTGTACGGTGGTTTTATTTTATTTAAAACTGAAATCACCTCACTTGAACCATAACAAATTCCTAATCTAATACCTGCTAATCCATAGGCTTTTGACAAGGTTTGTGTAATAACTAAATTAGGATATTCATCCAATTCATTGATCCAACTTTCCTTTTGTGAAAAGTCAATATAAGCTTCGTCAATTACTACTAATCCTTTAAAATTCTGAAGGAGATATACAATACTTTCATCAGAAAAAGTGTTTCCTGTTGGATTATTTGGCGAACACAAAAATATCATTTTAGTTGCATCCGTTATAGCTGCCATAATTTTTTCAATTTGTGGCTGAAAATCATTTGACAATAGAACTTCTTTATTTTCAACGGCATTGATATTAGCTAAAACTCCGTACATCCCGTATGTTGGTGGCAAAGTAATTACGTTGTCTACTTTTGGTTCGCAGAAAGCTCTAAATAGTAAATCTAAAACTTCGTCACTTCCATTACCTAATAAAATTTGTGATGTTTTTACATTACGCTGTTTGGCCAAAATCCCCTTTACACTCATTTGCTGTGGGTCAGGATAGCGGTTAACACCATTTTCAAATGGATTTTCATTTGCATCTAGAAAAACCATATTGGCTGTATCAAAGTCTTCAAATTCATCACGTGCAGAAGAATAGGGTTTTAAAACTTTTACATTTTCCCGAACTAAATCATTGATATTAAAATTATTTTTCATTTTCAATTGCTTTTAATCGTAGTGTAACTGCATTTTTGTGTGCTTGTAATCCTTCAGCTTCAGCCATTACTTCAATTGCTTTTCCGATATTTTGTATTCCCTTTTTAGAAATTTTTTGGAAAGTCATTGCTTTAGTAAAACTATCTAAGTTTACGCCACTGTAATTCTTAGCATAACCATTTGTTGGCAAAGTGTGATTTGTTCCTGAAGCATAATCTCCTGCACTTTCCGGAGTATAGTTTCCTATAAATACAGATCCCGCATTAAAGATTCCATTGCTATAAAAGTCATCAAACTCTGAACAGATAATGAAATGTTCTGGTCCGTACTCATTAATTAATTCTAAAGCAATTTTGTCATTTTCAACAAATATTAATTTTGAATTTGCTATAGCTTTTTCTGCTATTTCTTTTCTTGGTAGAACATCGAGTTGGATTTTAATTTCTAATTCAACTTCATCAATCAGTTTTTTTGAAGTAGATACTAATATTACTTGGCTATCTGCTCCATGTTCCGCTTGAGACAATAAATCTGAAGCTACAAAAGCTGGAATTGCAGTATTATCAGCAACAATTAATAGCTCAGATGGTCCAGCAGGCATATCGATTGCGACACCAAATTGAGTTGCTAGTTGTTTTGCTACAGTTACATATTGATTTCCAGGTCCGAAAATTTTATAGACTTTCGGAATTGTTTCTGTACCAAAAGTTAGTCCAGCAATCGCCTGAATTCCTCCTACTTTCAATACTTTAGTTACACCACATAAATTTGCTGCATATAAGATGGCAGGATTTATTTTTCCATTTTTATCAGGTGGTGAACAAAGAACAATTTCATTACATCCAGCGATTTTAGCTGGAACAGCAAGCATTAAAACTGTCGAAAATAGTGGTGCAGTTCCGCCAGGAATATATAAACCTATTTTTTGAATAGGTCTTTTTTCTTGCCAACAATTAACACCTTCTATGGTTTCTACATTTACTTGTGGTGTTATTTGCGCAGTATGGAATTTCTTAATATTCGACTTTGCTAATTGAATAGCTTCTTTTAACTCAGAAGATAAAGAAAGAACTGCTTCATCAATTTCTTGCGCGGTCACTTCAATATTTGGAAGAATAGCACCGTCAAAAAGCGATGTGTATTTTGCAACAGCGCTATCACCCTTTTTTTGAACTTCTTTGAAAATTTCTTTTACAGTCGCCTCGATATCATCGACAGTTTTTGTAGGACGCTCTAATATTGAGGACCAAGTATCTGGTTTTGGATTGTATATTTTATTCATTTGTTAAAGTTTAACCGCAAAATTTACAATGGTTTCGCAAAGTTTGCAAAGTCTATTATTGCTTTTTTGTATTTTGAAAATTCATTTTGTATAATGTACCCTAAATTTCATGATTTACAATACCATTTTTTCAATTGGACAGATCAAAATTCCTTCGGCACCAGCTTCTTTCAGGCGGTCAATAACATCCCAAAAAGTATCTTTATCAATTACAGAGTGTACACTACTCCATCCTTCTTGAGCTAAAGGAAGAACGGTAAGGCTTCGTAGCACTGGTAAAATCTTACCTATTTCATCAATTTTATCGTTAGGTACATTCATTAAAATATACTTTGATCTACGTGCTCTTAAAACTGATTCAATTCTAAATTTTAGGGTGTTAATTATTTTTTGAGATTCCGGACTTACTTTTGGTGAAACCGCTAATACAGCTTCACTTTTAAAAATAACTTCTACCTCTTTTAAATTATTTTTAAATAATGTACTACCACTTGAAACGATATCTACAATTGCATCAGCTAATCCAATATTTGGAGCGATTTCAACCGAGCCAGATATTTGGTGAATATCTACAGAAACTCCTTTAGAATTAAAGAAATCAAGAACGGTTTTAGGATAAGAAGTAGCAATTCGCATACCGTCCAGATCTTTAACTGAATTGTATTCGAATGCTTTGGGCACAGCAACTGAAACCTTACATTTTGAAAAACCTAATTTCTGAATAACTTCAATATCTCCGCCTTTTTCAACCAATAAATTGTCTCCAACAATTGCGATATCTACTACGCCATCCATTAGATACTGTGGAATATCTGAGTTTCTTAGATATAAAACTTCTAAAGGGAAATTTGATGCTTCTGCTTTTAACTGATCAATCCCATTGTCGATTGAAATACCTGCATCCTTTAAGATTTGTATGCTTTCTTCGTTTAAACGTCCTGATTTTTGAATTGCAATTTTTAATGTACTCATTTTGTTTTATTTTTTTTGTTTAAAATATTTTGATTGAGTACAAATAATGGGCAATAAAAAACCCGTTTGATGTACTCAAACGGGTTTTTAGAATATGATGATTTACAAACATACCATTAACACATCGCTTGAGAGCAATAATGAAAATGATGGTGATGTAGTTGATTTGTAAACATTTTTATTTTTCTGAATAATTGTTGTGCAAATATAAGAGATAAATTATTTAAATTCCAATTAATTTTTAAACTTTATAGTTGAAAATTGTTAAACTTATTTTTCATTATGCTCTTTATCAACCTTTATTGTATTTTCAGTGTCTTGTAAAAGATCAGAACTATTCGTTTTTGCTCTAATTTCAGTATGACGAATCTCACCTCCTGATGTTCCAACTAATTGGGCAATGAAAACAGTTGCGACAGCTACGATGAGCGCAATAATAGAAACGAACTTAGCTTTAGAATGATTTTTAAAATTTAAAAATAATCCCGCTAACGAAATTCCAGCTAATACATAAAGTGCTAACGCTAACTTCTCAGCAATTTCCTCATGCTCATGAATAATTTGCTTACCAATCGAAGGCATATCTTCAACCATTTCCTCTGCTCCTTCTCCCGTTTGCATGCTCAGTGCTGCAAAAATTGCTGCCACAATAAATAAAACGTACGCAGTATTTTTTACTGAATTATTTTTTAAAAACATCCCTGTGATTAGAATTCCAAGCGCTAAAATCGTTCCAATGATTGGAAAATGATTTACTACTAAGTGTAAATGTGCGTCGTTCATAACATTGTAATTTTAAGGTTAGTATATTGTTATTTAAATTTTTTATCCGGCTAATGATACTCCTATCAAAGATCCAATTCCATAGGTTATTGCGGCGGCGGCTAAGCCAAATCCAACTTGCCTAAATCCTGAGAATAAAACACTTTTTCCTGTTAACAAAGTGATTGCAGCACCAATTGCAAATAGCCCAACAATACTGCTCGCAACACTTAAAAATATTGCATTTGTACCTTCAAGTATCATAAAGGGATAAAGCGGAATAATTGCTCCGATTGCAAAAAGTACAAAAGAAGCAATCGAGGCTTCCCAAGCTGAACCGCCTAATTCTTCTTTATCGATACCTAACTCTTCGGTTATGATAGCATCAATAGCGGTTTCATGGCTTTCAAAAGCTTTATCAGCTAGTTTTTGAGCCTCAACAACATTCATTCCTTTTGCTTGATAAAGCAATACCAATTCTTTTTTCTCCTCTTCCGGAGAAGCTAACAATTCTTCCGTTTCTAAATCAATTTGGCGTTGGTTCAATTCTCTCGAACTTTGTACCGAAAGCCATTCACCCAAAGCCATCGAAATCGCTCCTGCTAATAGTCCAGCGATACCAGTCAATAAAATGGTATTGTTAGAAACTGCGGCTCCAGCTACTCCCATTACCAAGCTCATATTAGAAACTAATCCATCATTCGATCCTAAAACTGCGGCACGCAAAGCATTACCTCCCACAGATTTGTGTCTACTTTCAAATTTAGATAACAATCCTCCTGATACATTTAGTGCAGCATTATTATTTACAGCCTCGATTATTTTAAGATGATTGTGCTCAAATCCTGTTGGCTTCTCTCCAGTTTGGATTTTGTTTTTAATTAAATTTACTGCAAATTGCTTTTCTATACTTGCCAGACTACTAATTATTGAACTGTATCCAAATAGTTTTCCCAATTTCAGTTGGAACTTAGCTCGCGAAGAAGGTAAAGGCATTTTAAAGTTCGAATCAATCTTCAAAACTTTATCTAACATATGCTGAGCATGACCTTTTTCTATATCTGATAAACTATTTAATACTCTTGTCAAATTATCATCAGACTGTATAGCAGCAATACTATCGTACAAAAATGCTGTATCGACTTCTGTTTGCAATTGACCTTTTAATTTGTTTAAATCCATTTTGTCTGTATTATTTAATTTACCAAATCAAAAACACCTTTTGTCAAAATTTTAGACGAGGAATTAATAGCTGTATTTGGAATAATCTCTACAAATTTTTCTGATTTCTCTCCTATTGTAACATTCACTTTCTTAAATGAATAACCGTTTTTTTGATTATCCAACAAGAGCACATAGTGCTTTTCATTTTCAGTTATTAAAGCTTCGGCAGGAATTGCTAAACCTTTTTTAGAATCTGTGACTATGTTAGCTTCAACAAACATTCCTGTAATTAGCTTTTGCTTTATATTTTCATCTAGATGCGCGTGGACATTTATAGTTCGCTCTTTGCCTTCAATTGATTTTCCAACTAAATGTACTTCTGCATTAAATATATCTTTAGATGCTTCTGGAACTTTAAATGTTATTTTTTGACCAATTTTGACCTTTAAAATGTCTTTTTCAAAAACAGCCAATTCGAGATGAAGGTGATCTGTGTCAACAATTTCTAAAATCACATCAGCAGGCGCGACGTACATTCCCACATTAGCATTCATAATAACAATGTCGCCAGATATAGGAGAAAAAACGGTAACTGTCGATGTTAAGTTTCCATTCTCCACATTTCGAGGATTAATGTTAAGTAGGACTAATTTAGCACGCAAACTTTGATGCATTGATTTGGCTCTTCTATATTCACTTTCCGCTTTTAAATAATTTTTTTGAGAAGTTATCTTTTCATCAAATAAAGTTTTTTGTCGGTCATATTCTGATTTTAAAAAATTTAGCTGTTCTGCAACCTCCATGTAATCTTTTTGAATATCCAAGAATTCAGTATTTTGAAGCACTAATAAAGCCTGACCTTTTTTAACTTTATCTCCTACAAGCAGTGTAGTTGATTTAACGTAACCTCCCATAAATGTAGTTACTTTAGCACGATTCTGAGGTGGAACGTCAATCTTTCCAGATGATTTCACTGTTACATCAAAATCTTGTTCGACTGGACTTTCCATTTGCATTCCTGAAGATCTAAATTGATTGTTGGTCACTGATATCAAATCCTCATTTTGTGGCGCTTCTTCTTCCGTTTTAGCTTCCTTACAAGAAAACAAAACAAGAGATAAAGCAGTTATATATAGTATTTTTTTCATTATAGTTTTCTTAAAAATTTAAATAGTATAAGTCTAATTGTGTCTGATTGTATTGTAAAATAGTGTCTAAATAATCTACTTGTATCGTTGTAGCATTTTCTAAACTTTGTATGTATTGAAAAAAATCTATTTCACCATGCTTGTAGCTATTATTTCCAACCTTTATAATCTCATCCGACAATTTTTTTCCGTACAAGTTGTAGTAATTTATCGCCTCTTGATACTTGGCTAACTCGTTTGTTTTTTGATTAATATACTGTTGAATTTTAAACTCTTCATTTTGCTTTTGTTGTTCCCAGCTTTGCATTTCTAGCTTTGCCACTTTAGTTTTGGAAACGTTGCCATTAAATAATAATGGAATAGCCACTCCTACTTGAAATCCATATAAAGATTGCGAAAGACCTTTATCTCGACCTTGGAAATAATCTAAGTTAAGATCTGGTAGCCAGTGCTGTTTTTGCAATTCTAATTGATTCTTATACGTTTTAGTAACACTTTCTAAATAAGCATTATATGCATATGTACTTTTATCATCACTATTAGCGTTTAAAAGCTCCATAGTTTTATTTCCGATTACTAATTTTTCGTCACTTTGAACTATCGAGTACAGTAATTCATATTGTGCTTTTTTATCATTTTCAATTTGAGAAAGTTTTGTTCTGATCTGTCTGAACTTAGCTTGCGCAGTTATTTTTTCTAAATAATTGGTCTCTCCTAATTCGAATCGTCTGTCACTTGCTTTTGAAAAATTTTGATACAAACTGTCCAAATAGTGATACAGTTTTTCTTGATTTTGTAAGTAAACAATATGTTGGTAGGATTTAGAAACCGCTAATGAAAGCTTGTTCTTTTCAATGTCAAAACTTGCTTTTTGTTTTTCAAATTCAGAAGTATATACTTTTTTTTGTGCTCCATAAACAGTCGGAAATGAAAATCGTTGCTGTACTCCAATAACTTTTAAGGGCTCATTAGTCGTAGTTAGATTATTTTGATCGTAACTATAGTAAACATTAGTTTTCTCAAATGTGTATGCATTGCTAATATTAGATTGTGTTTTATCAACTTGCAATTGAGCTGCTTTAATTCCTTTATTATTTTGAATAGCCTTTGCCATCAAGCTTTCTAATTCTGGATTAGAGTTTTGAGAAAAAGCGAATGAAGTGAATAAAAAGAATGCTATGATGTACATACCGCTTTGATGCTTTTTAAATTTGGCTTTTTTAAATTCTTTGCTGTCAAAAACTTTAAATAGAATAGGAAGTACAATCATTGTTAAAATAGTAGCTGTGAAAAGTCCACCTATAACAACCGTTGCAAGAGGTCTTTGAACTTCAGCACCTGCAGATGATGAAATTGCCATTGGTAAAAAACCTAGAGCAGCAGCAGCAGCAGTTAATAAAACAGGACGTAATCGATCGGTAGTACCTTTTAAAATTAATTCGTCTATATCTTTCATTCCTTGGTGCTTTAGTTCTTTAAAATGTTCAATTAAAACAATTCCGTTTAATACTGCGATTCCGAAAAGAGCTATAAATCCAACTCCAGCTGATATACTAAATGGTAGATCTCGAATCCATAGAAATAAAATACCGCCAACAGCTGAAAGTGGAATAGCAGAATAAACCATTAATGCTTCTTTTACAGACCCAAAAGCGAAATACAACAAAATAAATATTAAGAATAAAGCGACAGGTACTGCAAGCATTAGTCGTGCTTTAGCGCTTTGTAAATTTTCAAATTGTCCGCCATACTTTATGTAATAACCAGCAGGCAATTTAATATCATTATCTACAATTTTTTGAATGTCTAGAACTACACTTTGTAAATCACGATTTCTAACATTAATTCCGATAGCAATTAGTCTGTTTGTGTTTTCTCTCGAAATTTTAGCTGGACCTTCTGTGTACTCAATTGAAGCTAATTCACTTAATGGAATTTGGTCTCCAGTTGCGGTTGCAACATATAAATTACGTAAATCATCTATATCGTGGCGGTTTTCTTGATCTAGACGGATAACCATATCAAATCTTTTTTCACCTTCAAATACATTTCCAACAGTTTTTCCGGCAAAGCCAAGGGCAATCATTTCATTTAAATCTGAAATATTAAGGCCATATCGCGCGATTTTAGAACGATCATAAACTACTGACATTTGAGGTAGACCCTCTGTTTTTTCGATAATAATATCTGATGCACCTTCAACTTTAGCAATAGCGTTTTTAATTTCGTGTGCTTTTTTTGCTAAAATATTTAAATCCTCGCCAAATATCTTAACAGCGACATCAGAACGAGTTCCTGAAATTAACTCGTTAAAACGCATTTCGATAGGTTGTGTAAACTCAATTTCCATCTTGGGAATTTCATTTTCAAGTGCTGCTTTAATTTTATCTGCTAGTTCGTCTTTATTTGAAGCGGAAGTCCATTGCGATTTTGGTTTTAACTTTACAATGACATCACTTTCTTCCATTGACATTGGGTCAGTAGGAACTTCTGCAGCACCGATGCGGCTTACGACTTGCTCTACTTCTGGAAAATTTTTCAATATAATTTTTTCAATTTTCGTGGTAATTCCGATAGTTTTTGTGAGCGAAGTTCCTGTTTTTAAAACGGGCTGAATAACAAAATCACCTTCATCTAATGTTGGAATAAATTCCCCACCCATTGTAGTAAATATTGCTCCACTTAAAAGCAATAAACCTAATGCTCCATATAATACTTTTTTAGTATTACCAATTGCCCATGTAATTACTGGTAAATACCAAGAATTCAATTTTCGAATTAATTTACTCGAAATAGAATTTGGATTCTCTGCTTTTGGTTTTAAAAATAAGGAAGAAGCTACTGGAACATAAGTAAAACAGAAAATCATAGCCCCTATTAAAGCAAAACTAAAAGTCATTGCCATAGGTCTAAACATTTTACCTTCAATTCCTGAAAGCGATAAAATAGGAATAAATACAATCAAAATAATCAATTGGCCAAAAATAGCCGAATTCATCATTTTAGAAGCGCTCTTGTAAGTGATTTGGTCAATTTCTAATTGGCGTTCTTCTCTTTGCATTCCTACTAAATGCGCTGATTTACTAGCAATTTGGAACGCAATAAATTCCACAATAATTACCGCTCCATCTATTATAATTCCGAAATCAATCGCACCAAGGCTCATTAAGTTTGCGTCAATTCCAAAAATATTCATCAACGAAATAGCAAACAATAAACATAACGGAATAACAGATGCGACAACTAATCCTGAACGCCAATTTCCTAATAAAAGGATGACAACAAAAATTACTATTAAGCATCCTAAAATCAAATTCTCAGCAACAGTGAAAGTTGTTTTCCCAACTAGTTCACTACGCTCTAAGAAACCATTAATATAAACACCATCAGGTAATGTTTTTTGAATTTCGGCAACTCTGTTTTTTACATCATCAATAACTTGCTTTGAATTGCCACCTTTAAGCATCATAACTTGGCCTAAAACCTTCTCGCCTTCTCCATTTCCTGTGATTGCTCCAAAACGATTAGCATGACCAAAACGAACTTGCGCTACATTTTTGACATAAACCGGTAAGCCATTTATATTTTTTATTACGATATCGCCAATGTCAGATAAGGAATTTACTTTTCCTTCACCTCTAATAAAAAAGCTTTGATTTACCTTTTCAATATAGGCACCACCAGCAATACTATTATTTTTTTCTAATGCTGTGAAAACATCAGTTGTTGTAATGTTCATTGCTTTTAAACTCGATGGATTAATTGCAATTTCATATTGTTTCAAAAAACCACCCCAAGTATTAATTTCTACAACTCCTTTAATACCAGACAGCTGACGCTTCACTACCCAATCTTGAATAGTTCGCAAATCAGAAACTGTATAATTATCTTTAAATTCTGGTTTTACCTCTAATGTATATTGATAGATTTCTCCAAGTCCTGTAGTTATTGGGCCCATTTCTGGTGTTCCAAAACCTTGTGGAATTTTCTCAGATGCTGCTTTTATTTTTTCAGCAATCAATTGTCGAGGTAGATAAGTTCCTAAACCATCTTCGAAAACGATAGTAACAACTGATAAACCAAATTTAGAAATAGAACGGATTTCTACAACTCCGGGCAAATTTGCCATTTCAATTTCGACTGGATACGTGATAAACTGTTCGATATCTTGCGTAGAAAGATTTCCAGATGTAGTAATAACTTGAACTTGATTGTTCGTTACATCAGGAACGGCGCCAATTGAGATTTGGAAAATAGAGAATAATCCAAATAAAAAAATACCGAGAGTGAAAAGCAAAACAATGAGTTTGTTTTTTAAACTGAAAGCAATTATTTTTTCAAGCATTTTTATTTTATTTACACATCAAAAGTAATACTTAAAGATAAGGATAACCTTAAGAACTACTTAAGTTCTGCTTCATGTAAACTTAAAATTACTTTTGTTCCAATGCCCTCTTCACTTGTAATTCCTATTTCAATTAATAATAATGCACACAATCTATTCACAATTGAAAGTCCTAATCCTGTTCCCTTAATTGCAGGATGATCGTTTGATTTTGAGCGATAAAAAGGATTAAATACTTTCTGTAAGTCGTCAGTAGGTATCCCTATTCCAGAATCTATAATATGGCATTCAATTTTATTAATGCTAGAAATTATTTTAATAGTTATGGAATCTTCTTGATTTGAATATTTAACCGCATTCGATATTAAATTATTAATTATAATCAAAAATAAATAATTATCAGTATCAGTATAAAAATCTCTTGTAAAATCAGTTGCGATAGTAATGTTTTTCGACTGAATCTTCGAAGAATAGCGCGCAATAGCATCTAAGAATACTGCATTTAAATATACATTTTCAATATTCAAAGTCTGCTTTTGGTTTTCGAATCTAGCCATTAATAAAAGTTGATCAACTAAATGATTTAATCGATCCACTTCGTTTACACAAAAATTTATTTTGTCTTGATATTCCGCCGTATCTCTAGGTTTTCTTATTAAAACTTCAAGCGTTCCTTTAATTACAGTAAGCGGTGTTCTTAACTCATGCGATGCATCTGATGTGAATTGCTTTTCTCTTTCAATTGCGGTTTCTACTCGGTCTAATAAACTGTTAATAGTTTGAGATAAAACATATAATTCATCTCTATTTTGCGGTAAAGGAATACGAGAAGTTAAGTTGTCTTTGGTAATTATATTCGAAGTCGTAATTATCGAATTTATAGGTGCGATACTTCTTCCAGCAATAAAACGAGCAATAAAGAACAGTAAAATCAATATTAATGGATAAGCGATACTGAGTATTTCTGATAAATTAAGTAAAACTACAGAGGCACCTTCTAGCGACATTGCAATTAATATATATCCTACAGCTGTAGAACCATCAAAAATAGGTACTTGAATCTGCCGAATTTTATTACCTAATATTTTGGTGTCAAATAATTCGTTGTCAGCTACTTTTTTGTTAAAATGCAAAACTTGATTTTTTAAGTTAGGCGACTTTTCAATAATAGTTCCCTCTTTATTTAAAAACTGAATAAAAACGGGATTTACATCAACCGTATTATGTTCGCGCTCTTCCCATTCCTCCATATGAATCAGGGAGAAAGAATTGTTTTTTATTTCAATTTCGTTTAAATGATTTTTAACTTCTTTAGAAATATCAGTATTTAAATGATTGTAGACGCTTAATTTCACGATCGAATAGATCACAAAAAAAACTACAAAAATTAATAATGCTGTAGTAATAATGTAATAAGAAGCAATTCTATTTTTAAACGAAAGTTTCTGCATTTTTTTAATCGTTAGCTATATAACCCACACCGCGGACGGTTTTGATATAGTCTTCTTCTATTTTTAAATTTAATTTTTTACGTATTGCATTTATAAAAACATCAATCACGCCAGTATCATATTCAAAATGAATATCCCAAACATCTTCAATAATTTGTGTCCTAGTGCATACTTTTCCTTTATTTTTAACCAAATAAGAAAGTAACTCAAATTCTCTTTGTGTCAATGCAACTTCATTTTGATTAACTGACACTAGATGTTTAGCACTGTCAATCTCTATAGTTCCAAGTGTCAAAATTTCTTGATTATCTATATTCCTAAAATGAATTTTTATACGTTCTAGAAGTTCGTCAAAACTAAATGGTTTCTTGATATAATCGTTGGCACCTGCTTTAAGTCCTTCAATGGTTTCTTGAACGGTATCTTTAGCTGTCAAAAATATAATTGGAGTTTTACTATCTTTTAGTCTAATTGCTTTACACAATTCTAAGCCAGTCATTTTTGGCAACATCCAATCTAATAAAATTAAATCAAAATCCTCTTTTTGTGTGATTTCAAGTCCTTGTAAACCATCTGAAACGCTAGACACATGATAACCCTCTTCTTGTAATCCTTGTTTTAGAAATTGTACAATTCCTGCTTCATCTTCTACAATTAAAATATGCATAGTATCCATTTTCTGTAAAATTAGGATTTATTATTAAAGTGTTGTTTAAACAACCTTCAAACTTATTCTTTTAATTTCATAGTTAATAGCCGATAGATTCTATCTTAAGCCAATATTAATTCTTATAAAAAACATTAAGCAATTCTTAAAAATTAAGTAACATAAATTACTATACTTTTGCGTAAAATATAAATATATGAATTTATCTAAAAAAGCTTCTCCGTTTTATTACTTACTACTGTTTTATGTAGCTGTAAGCTTTATCGTGCGAATAATTCTCTTTTTTCATCCTATTACGCAAGCTACTTTCTCGACGGTAGATACATTATCCGTGTTTTTATTAGGATTTATTTCAGACTTATTTATTTTTATATTGATGAGCGGAATTCTATGGCTCTATCTTATTTTTATTTCGAATAGTAAATATTACAAACCGTATGGTTATATTATTTTTGGATTATTTATCGCTTTATTCTTGTACATTTTATCAGGTAAATCAGTGCTCAATGAGTACGGTGGCGCATTACCAAAAATAGGTTTAATCTTCGTAGGATTAAAAACATTATTATTTGGATTACTTCTTTTCTTACCTAAATATCGTAATCCTATTCGTTTTTGGTTATTCTCTTTTGTAATCTTTCTGTATGTGGTATTAATTCTTCAAAATGGAATTAGTGAATACTTTTTTTGGAATGAATTCGGGGTTAAATATAATTTTATAGCTGTAAACTATCTGATTTACACTAATGAAGTTATTGGTAACATCATGGAATCCTATCCTGTTATTCCAATTTTTTCTGCACTATTCATAATTGCTGGTCTAGTTACTTGTTTTATAGTAAAAAAGTCAAAAGTATATATTGAAAATGTTCCAACATTTCTAGAAAAATTGAAGATTTCTGGAATTTATGTAATTCTAATTATCCTCTCTTTATTTTTAATTCCAGCCTTGGCAAAAAAGGAAAATGCCCAAAATATATTTGCCAATGAATTACAAGCAAATGGTATTTACAAATTTTATTTGGCATTCATGAATAGTGAATTAGATTATTATAAATTCTACAAAACAGTTCCTAATACTGAAGCTTTTGCGCAACTAAAAGTTCAAATCCCGTCTATTACAGGAGAAAATACTTTAAGACAAATAAAAAGTGAAGCATCAGAAAATCATAAAAATGTAGTTCTAATTACAATAGAAAGTTACAGTGCTGAATTTATGAAAATGTACGGTAATGAGCAAAATATAACACCCTTCTTAGATAGTTTAGCCACTAAAAGTTTAGTTTTTACTAATTTATACGCCGTGGGAAATAGAACAGTTCGAGGTCTTGAAGCTGTAACGCTTTGTTTCCCTCCTACCGCTGGTGAAAGTGTTGTAAAAAGAAAAGACAATAAAGATAAATTCTCAACTGGATCTATCTTCAAAGCAAAAGGTTATGATGTAAAATACATGTACGGTGGTGATGCTTTCTTTGACAATATGGAAGATTTTTTCGGTGGAAACAGTTATGACATTGTGGATAAAAAGACTTTTTCACCAAGTGAGATTACTTTTGCCAATATTTGGGGAGTTTGTGATGAAGATATGTATAACAAATCTATCAAAATCATGAATGAAGAAGCGCAAACAGGCAAGCCGTTTTTTAACCATATCATGACGGTGAGTAATCATAGACCGTTCACGTATCCTAATGGGAAAATTGATATTCCCGGCGATGCAAAATCACGTGATGGTGGTGTTAAATACACTGATTATGCAATGAAAAAATTCTTTGAAATGGCAAAGAAACAACCTTGGTTCAACAATACGGTATTTGTTATTGTAGCTGATCACTGTGCTTCAAGCGCAGGTAAAACAGAACTTCCTGCTGATAAATATAGAATTCCAGCGATGATATACAGCCCTGGTTTTGTTGAGCCGCAGCACTACACAAATTTAATGTCACAGATAGATGTTATGCCAACAGTTTTAGGTTTATTAAACTTTAATTATCAATCTAAGTTTTATGGTCAAGATGTTTTAAAACCAGACTATAAGCCTCGAGCTCTAATTGCAACGTACCAAGATTTAGGATTAATTAAAGACAATATTTTGACAATAATATCTCCAAAACAAAAAGTGAAGCAGTTTCAGTTAACCTTACGACCAGATCAAAAAGTAGCAACTGAGTTTCAAATTTTCTATGATCAAGTACCATTAAAAAAAGAAAGAGCAGATTTAGTCAATGAGACGATTTCCTATTATCAAACCGCATCTGATATCTTAAAAAATAAGAAATACGAGAAAATTAAGTATCATTAAAATTGGTCAGATCAATATTCTCATCCTTTTTAATTTGTCTTAAATAGACGAGAGTCCTTCAGATATGATTAATTTGGACTAAGAAATAATAGATAGGTCGATGTAAATCAATTTGTGATAAATTGTGGTTTGAGAAATTAAATCAACTGCTAAGCAAAAATAAAATTTTTTTTACCATTACTTTTTCAGCTGATAAAGTAGAACTAAATCTTTATAAAAAAGAAAAAAAAAACGGCTGAGATATTATCCTCAGCCGTTTTCTAATTGTTTGTAAAGCTTATTCTTTTTCGTTTATCAAACCAAAAAGTCTTCCGTGTTCAAAAGTCTTCAAATCCTTTCTCAAGTATTTACGGTTGCGCTTCGTAAGTTCCTTTGCATCTAATTTACTCAAATCTGGTTTTCCAGCATTAACCCAAGCAGTATACCAGAAGCTAGAAGTCACCGTAATCGCTTTTCTCATTTGCTTTTCAACCATTCCGTTCAACTCTGTGTGGAATCTATTAGCATACTCATCAGAATATAACATTCCTCCGTATTTATTTTTAACAACTGCTCCATTGGAATCAGTAACGTACATTTTGTTTTCAGGAGTTGCTGTTCTAAGTTTTTTGTCCGCAGCTAATAAAGGTTCTACTAAACTGTGCGTATCAAACATTAATTCCCAGATTGCTGCGTCAACATTCTCTAAGTACTTTCCTTCTGGAACATTTAATTTATAATCCTTAACAAATAATTCCGGCAAACGACTTTCCCATAAAGAGTGAATTCCTTTTTGGTTTGTATTTTGACCATCATGATTGTCAGAAGTGTGCAAAGGCATGTGCGCATCGGCGATATAATGACCTAAATCACCTGCAATAAATAAAATTTCATTTTTTCTTTTGTCTTTAAAAGCTTTTGTTAATTTTACCATCATATCTTGAATATGCCATGGTAAAATACCGTTTTTATCTAAAAATTTGTCATCATATTTCTTTTTTGCCTCTTCCATAGTTTTTGGAAATGTCGCTACATCACCAAAATTTTCCATGTCAAAATAATGACGAGCAGGTTCAACTTTATCATTCAAGACATTTCGTCGTAAGTCTGGAACACTAGATTCTTGTGTAATATAATCGATGTGATTATAAAAGAAAGTTTGTAATGGAGCTGGCAATGCTAAAACTGCTCCTCTATTAATTCTTTCATGTCCAATCACTCCCCAAGATATTACTAAAAAAGCAACTACAAGAGTAGATAAAGCGATAAGCGTAGGCTTAATTTTAAAATTTTTCATTAAATTTAGTTTTTAGAAGTGCAAATGTATTTCTTTAAATCGTTATTAGAAATAATTGGCGTTTAAGATTCTGTTAATTAGAAAGAAAATCATATTTATGTTTCGTCATCAAGGTAAAAACAGAACTTTTATTCACAATCTTCGTTTAGCAGTCCTTTTGTCATTTGTTGCAGGAATTGTTAACATTACTGGAGTTTTGTCGCTGCAAACCTTAACTACAAATGTGACAGGTCATTTCGCATTCTTTGCTGAAGAAGTAATGAAACAAGATTATATAGGAGCACTTACTTTTTTACTATTTGCCATTTTCTTTCTAATGGGCGCTTTTACCTCTAATTTTTTAGCGGAGTTGATTTCTAAAAAGCATCCTAATTTATCACACGTAATTCCTATCTCTTTAGAAATGTTAATTTTATTTATGATTGCTATTTTTGGCGCTCAAACTAATGTAATTATAATTAATGGAAAATGGTTAGCCTTTGCAATGCTCTTCGCGATGGGAATTCAAAATGCTTTGGTAACTAAAATATCTCAATCAACAGTTAGAACTACGCATTTAACAGGCCTTTTTACTGATCTTGGTATCGAATTATCACAATTGTTTTTTTATAAAAAAATAGAAGAAAATAGAAAGTTAAAGACAAACATTTATTTAAAACTTTCAATCATAAGTTTCTTTTTCATTGGTTGCGTTTCTGGAGGTTTCTTATTTGGCACTTTAAAGATAAAAACACTTTTCGTCGCAGTATTATTTTTATTAATTGCACTTTTATATGATTATATCAGAATGCAGTTTCATGTCATCAAACGCAAAACTATGCAACATAAATCTAGTTGAAGTACATGATTGAAAGTAGCGCAGCTGTTGCTATAAAAATCCAAAGTAAAACTCCTTGAAACAACGGTTTTACACCAACAGATTTAAGGACATTGAAATTCAATCCAGCTCCTATTAAAAATAGGGTAATTGTTAATCCTATTTTTGCAATATCTACCAAATAAGGTGCTACAATTGCTGTTTGAGGAAGATAAGTATTTAACAGCATCGCTATAATAAATAATCCAATAAAGTATGGAATTTTAATTTTGCTTGATTTATTTTTAAACATAACAGATGTTAATAAAGCAACTGGAATTATCCATAAAGCTCTAGCTAGTTTTACAGTAGTCGCGATTTGTAGTGCTTCAGGTCCATATTTATTAGCAGCACCTACAACCGAACTTGTATCGTGAATTGCAATAGCACACCATAATCCAAACTCTTGCTGGGTAAGATCTAACCAATGTCCGATTGCTGGAAATAAAAATAGAGCAACAGAATTTAAAATAAAAATAACTCCAAGAGCTACTGAGGTTTGCTTTTCATCTGATTTCAGAATTGGTGCAATGGCAGCAATAGCACTTCCGCCACAAATAGCAGTACCGCAAGAAATTAAATGAGATGTTTTTTTATCAATTTTTAACCATTTACCAATTAAAAGTCCTAAAATTAAAGTGCAAAAAATCGAAGCTACGGTAAAAATAAATCCTTCTTTTCCCGCTGACAGTGCACTGTTAACGTTCATTCCAAATCCCAATCCAACTACAGATATCTGCAGTAAAATACTAGTTGCTCTATGATTAAGATGTAAGAAGGGATGACCTGAAAGATTAGCTACTATTAATCCTAGCAGTAAAGCTACTGGCGGAGAAATTAGACCACTTAAACACAAAAGTGTTAAAATAATAAAAATTATTTTTTGAAAACTAGGACTTACAGCAAGGAATGCGCTAGTGTTTTTCTGAGGTATTATATTTTGATTTTTCAAAACAAAGTTATTTAATTATTACCCTACAAAGATCAGTCGATTAAATAACATTCCATCATCACAATAAGAACTCTAGTATAACGGTAAGTTATAGTAAGTGGCTAATGTTTTAATAAATAAATCTGAAAGAGAATCTTTTTTACCTTGCAAACTGATAATATAGAAATAGCGTTCAATACTTAAATTTTTTACATCTAATATTGCGAATTCATTATTTTTAAGTTCTTTTTCAATCGCGTAAATTGAGATAAACGCAACGCAATCAGAATTTAATAAATAGGATTTTATACTTTCAGTACCGCCTAATTCCATCTCGATGTTCAAATCTGCTAATTTGAGTTGAAATGGCTTTAAAGCATGTTCAATAACTTCAAGTGTTCCAGAACCTTGCTCCCGAATTAGAAAATTCATTTGCTTTAAATCTTCTTGAGTTACTTCTTCTTTGCTAGCAAAAGGATTAGAACTCCTGCATACTAATACTAATTCGTCCTTTAGAAACGGTGTGTATTTTATAGACTTATTTTTAGATGCACCTTCAACAATTCCAATTTCAATTTCTTTACTTAATAATGCACTTTCAATTTGATCCGTATTACCATTTAGTAAATTGATTTTAATGTTTTCCATTTTCTGATGAAAACGTGCTAGAATTGGTGGTATTATATATTGCGAAATGGTAGTGCTTGCGCCTATTCGTAATACTCCTGATCGTTCATTTATAAGAGCACTCATATCAAAATCAATTTCTCGATAAATATCAAAAATACCCGCACTATGTTTTAGTAATACTTCTCCAGCAGTTGTCAATGATATTCTTGAGCCATTTCTTTCAAAAAGCTTAATTTTATATTGTTCTTCTAGTTCATTTACGTGTTTAGAAATTGCCGGCTGAGTAATAAACAATTCTGTCGCAGCTTTTGTAAAACTTAACCGTTTTGCGACGGTATAAAAAACTTTTAGCCTAAAATCCATAATTTTTCTGTTTTCATTCTTTTAAAGTAGACCGTTGTATTTGCGAACAAACCATTCCGTCGCTAATAAAATTGATATAAATACTAGTAGCCAGATCCAGTCAACTAAAGGAGTTTTAACAACAATGTTTTTCTGGATTGCTTTATATTCTTCATTTTCTAAAAGCGATTTGATTAAAGCGTCGATTTGATTTGGAAAATAAGCTTTAGCACTAGTTTGAGCTGCTAATTGAGTCAACTTCTCAACATCTGGATTTACAAATTGCTTTTCGATATCAAAATCAAGAATCTCAAAATTACTAGAATATACATTGTTAGTATTTAGTTCTCTCACAGTGAAATTATATGCACCAGCTTTAAGTCCATCGAGATTAACTTTGTAATAATTACTACTTTTTAGCAAGTCATAATTTTTAGTTTCTTTCGTTGTGCTATTTGTCACAGCTATTGTCAAACGAGCTTTTTCATCAAACTCGTAATTTTTATTAAAATACTGAGCTGATATTTCAATTCCCGCACCAAAGTTATAAAATCGTTCGTGCTCAACAACTAAAGATTTCTTTCCTGCAGTTGTGGATAAAAATTGAATTATTTTATCAATAAAAATATCATATTTTTCAAAAGATTGATTCGCAACATGAGTTTGCAATCTCCATTTCCATGTATTTTCACCAAGAAGATAGGCGCTGCGCCTGCCTTGATTTTCAGTAAAGGCAAGTAAAGGAAAATTTGTATCTATGTTTCGAATTTTAGATGAAAGCAAAACAGAAACCGATCCATTCACACTGACTGTTCCGTATGGATTTTGTAATGGAGGTAAATTTTCAAAACCAATATTTTCAGTTGAAAAAGCATTAAACTGCCCATTAAAAACAGCCAAGTAGTCCTCTTTTCCAGCACTCATTTTAAAACTTAGATTACTCTGTTGTTGGTTTAAAAAAGTAAAGTCGGTACTGTTACCAGTAATTATAAAAGTATTAATTCTAGCTATTTTATTGCTTTCGAATAGCGATTTAAATTCAGTTGTGGGTTGGTACAAAATCAAAACATTATAATCTTGTAATGATTTGATTTCATTGGGTTTAAGAATCGTTACTTTGCGTTGAACATTACTTTCAATAGCTCTTTTAAATGAACCTAAATCAGGATGATTAATACTTGAAACAATAGCTATATTAGTTTTTTGATCAATGACTTCCACAACAAAATTCTTAGTGTTGTTATAAGTATTTTTCTCTTTTTCTACAGATGATATAGTAGCTTTATAGATTTGTGTGCCAATTTTATCTGCAGGTAAAAGTACCTTAACTGTGGCAGTTTTTGAGTTAGCGGAAAACGAAATGCGTTGCTTACTTAAAACCGAATTCCCTTGAGAAACTGTAAAGTCTGCTGTTAGATCTTTCGAACCAGAGTACTGTAAAAAAGCTTCTACAGGAAACTTGCCCTTTAAAAAAGCGTACTTATTAACATTTAATTGATTTATTTTCAGATCTAAAAAACGAGTTGTGTCACCTACGATTATTGGATAAACCTTATTTGCATCTCCAAAACTGTATAGATAATCATTTCCTGATGTTTGATTACCATCAGTAATTAAAACAGTTGGATACAACGTGTTTTTATAAATACTTTTTAAATCTTTTCCAGCCTTAGCAATATTAGTTTGCGTTCCTTCGAAATCAAATAATTCTGAAGATTCAAATTCATCTGAAAACTGATAGGACTGTACTTCAAATTTATCTTGAATTTCTTTGTTGGCACTTATTTGTTTGTATACTTCAATAGTTTTCTCATTACTATTTAAAAATGAAATTGAGCTCGAATTATCGACTAGTAATGCCAAAGGTGTTTTAACAATTTCAAATGTATTCTTAGTAATTATTGGATTTATAAGTAATATTAAAATCGAAAAAATAGTTAGAAAACGTAAAAAAGCCAAAAACAAATTTACTTTAGATTTGTTTTTGACTTTAAAAATATATTGAAAATAGGACAAACTCCCCGCTATTAATAATGAAAGAAGTAGTAATAGCAGCGTCGTTGTTGTCATATTCCAGCGGTAATTAGAATTCAGGTTTTAAATATTTATCTAAAAACTGATTACTCTAGTATTAAGTAAGCATTCCTCCACATACGTTCATCACTTGTCCTGTCACATATCCGCTCATATCTGAAGCGAAGAACAGACAAGCGTTAGCTACATCTTCAGTAGTTCCGCCACGTTTTAATGGAATACCATCTCTCCATCCTTTTACAACGTCCTCATTTAATTTTGCTGTCATTTCGGTTTCTATAAACCCAGGAGCAATAACATTACAACGAATATTACGAGAACCTAATTCTAAAGCGACTGACTTAGAAAAGCCGATAACTCCAGCCTTAGAAGCTGCATAATTCGTTTGACCTGCATTTCCTTTTACTCCTACTACTGAACTCATATTAATAATCGAACCAGCACGTTTCTTCAAGAAGGTCTTTTGAATGGCTTTTGTCATATTAAATACTGATTTTAAATTCACATCAATTACTTTGTCAAAATCTTCTTCAGACATTCGCATTAGTAAGTTATCTTTAGTGATTCCAGCATTGTTTATCAAAATATCAACTGTTCCAAATTCTGCTAAAACAGCCTCTACAAAAGTTTGTGCTTGATTGAAATCAGCAGCATCAGATTGATATCCTTTTGCCTTGATTCCAAGAGCATTTAGTTCGTTTTCTAAGGCTAAAGCTGATTCGACAGAAGAACTGTATGTAAACGCTACATTTGCTCCATGCTTAGCAAAAACTTCTGCAATTCCTTTTCCTATTCCGCGACTTGCGCCAGTAATTATAGCTACTTTTCCTTCTAGTAATTTCATATTCTAAAACTTAGTTTAATTTTTATTTGGAGCTTTTCCTGCTATTCGCTACAATCTTTTATTTATGTCATTGCTTCGTTCCGCGCAATCAACAAAAATAAAAGGATTTTCACTTCTATCAGGGCTATTTTATATCTGCCAAATATATAATATTTACTTTTTTAAAAAAAATTGAAATCCATATACATTAATGTAAATGCCTTGTTTTAATTTTAAATCAGTCGATTAATCCATTTATCCCAGAAATTAACATAAATAGCAAACAATGTAAAAATAAGTAACAGTAAATGATACCAAGCATTAGAAATCAAATCGAAAAAATTTAACTGACCATTAGCAAAACTTAATATTAATAAAACTTGAGCACCATAAGGTAAAATTCCTTGTATTACGCAAGAGAATATATCTAAAATTGTAGCAGTTTTTCTCGCATCAAGTTGATATTCATCGTTAATTTCTTTCGCTATTGTTCCTGTGATTACAATGGATACCGTGTTGTTAGCAATTGCAAGATTAGTGAGACCAACTAAAGTTCCAATTCCCATTTGCGCTGATTTTTTACTTTTAATTCGTTTTTTGACTTGGAATAAAACATAATCAATTCCGCCTGCTTTTTCCACCATTGCAGCTAATCCGCCAGAAAGCATAGATAACAAGAATATCTCCGTCATACTTGTAAATCCTTCATATATCTTTTGAGCAAAAACCATAAGCGTTAAGTCACCACTAAAATATCCGATCAGTCCAGCAAATAAAGTTCCTATAATCAAAGTAGAAAAAACGTTTACTCCAATGACTGCAAGAACAATGACTAATACGTAAGGTAAAATTGTAAGCCAATTAAAGTCATTTACGGGAATGGTAACCGGAACAATCTCAGAGTTTAATCCTAAGTAAAAAAACAATGCAATCGTTACAATAGCTGCGGGTAGAGCTATAAATAAATTGATTTTGAATTTATCTTTCAGTTTACAGCCTAATGATTGAGTTGCGGCAATTGTTGTATCTGAAATCATTGAAAGATTGTCTCCTAACATAGAACCTCCTAGCAATGCACCAGAAATTAGTGGTAAAGATGCACCGCTTGTCGTCGCTAAAGTAACAGCAATGGGACCAATAGCAACTATAGCACCTACAGAAGTACCTGTCGCTGTAGAAAGAAAGGCTGCTATTAGAAAAATTCCTAGCGGGAAATAAGCAACATCAATATTATTAATACCTAGACTTACAACTGCATCAACTCCGCCGGTAGCTTTACTTACCACAGCAAAAGCTCCAGCCAAAAGATAAATAAGACACATAGTCATAATTTTGCTTTCTCCGCAACCAGCAATTAATGTATTTACTTTTTCTTGCGTTGAATTTTTAAATAGTAGGAATGCTGCTATTATACCTACTAATACAGCAACCGGTGAAGGAAGAGCATAGAAATCATTCAGAAAAATGCCAACTCCTAGAAAAGTAGCGATAAAAATAAATAAAGGAATTAGTGCGAATGGGTTACCATTATTTTTTGCATTTTGGATCATAATCAATTTTTGAATTAAAATTGTTACGACGATAAACTAAAAAGCTAAATGGGAATAAAAACAACATTTTTTCCAAAGGATTTGGCTTATCGTTTTAGCACCTTGCTCGTTGTTGCAGGTTGCTATCTCATAATTGAGATTCGTGATAACGGTTGCAAAAGTAGTTCATATTTCATTATAAAAACAAACAAAAATTAGCATTTATTATTATTATTATTATTATAAAACAAAAAAGACCTTACCGAAGTAAAGTCTTTAAGAGATAATAGTATATTTATTGGTTATAACTTAAAAAGCTACATTCCATTTTGGCAATCTTCCATTTTCATCTAAGAAATTTTGTAATACTTGACCTTCCACTGCAGTTGGTATTGCTTTACTTTTATCATTAAAAGTTTCGTACCAAACCACTTCTAAAGTAGTAATATCTTCTATTTTCATTTGCGCTGGCCAAGAATATTTTCTTCCTGTTTTTGCAAATTGGTGTCCTTCAACAATTTTGTCATTTAAACCACCATTTTTAATTTTCAAAGTTCCGTCATTTTGAACGGTTCCAGTAGAACCTACCATAATTAGCTCTTTCTCTTCTCCAACAGCATAAACTAGAAATACGCCAGAACCTTCTGATGCATTGCAAACTTCTGCTAAACTATCTTCTGCTGTAAATGAAAACTGATTGGTAACTTTGAATTTTTTTAATTCCTTGTACATATATTATATTTTTATTTGAATTGGCTTCCTCAAATAGAGCTCTAAAAATCTTGAGCAGTATCTAAACCATTCGTTTACGTTTGTTATTTATTAAAAAAACTATAAATCATCTATTTTTAATAAAGTGCAAAGGTATTCTTTAATTCCATTTTATAATAAAAAAGCCTCACAAAATGCGAGGCTTTTAAAATATTTGTATTTAGAAAAAGATTATCCTAAAACTTCTTTTACTTTTTTACCAATCTCAGCTGGAGAATCCACTACGTGAATACCGCATTCTCTCATGATTTGTTTTTTAGCTTCCGCAGTATCGTCAGATCCACCAACAATCGCACCGGCGTGTCCCATTGTACGTCCTGCTGGAGCAGTAACTCCTGCAATGAAACCGACAACTGGTTTACGATTACCATCAGCTTTAATCCAATGAGCAGCATCAGCTTCTAATTGTCCACCAATTTCACCTATCATTACGATACATTCTGTTTCTGGGTCATTCATTAACAACTCTACTGCTTCTTTTGTAGTAGTTCCAATAATTGGATCTCCACCAATTCCGATAGCAGTTGTGATTCCTAAACCTTGTTTTACAACTTGGTCAGCAGCTTCATAAGTTAAAGTTCCTGATTTAGAAACAATACCTATAGTTCCTTTTTTGAATACGAAACCTGGCATAATACCAACTTTAGCTTCACCAGGAGTAATAATTCCAGGACAATTAGGACCTATTAATCTTGCATTTCTTTCTTTAACATAACTGTTTGCTTTAATCATGTCAGCAACAGGAATTCCTTCTGTAATTGCAATAATTACTTTAATACCTGCATCTGCAGCTTCCATAATTGCATCAGCAGCAAATGCTGGCGGTACAAAAATGATAGTTGTGTCAGCTCCTGCTTGTTCAACAGCATCTTTTACAGTATTGAAAACAGGTCTGTCTAAGTGAGTTGTTCCACCTTTTCCAGGAGTTACACCACCGACAACGTTAGTTCCGTACTCAATCATTTGAGAAGCATGGAAAGTTCCTTCACTTCCTGTAAAACCTTGAACAATTATTTTGGAATCTTTATTAACTAAAACACTCATGATATATTATTTTATGTAGTTTTTAAAATTGTTATGCAAAAGTATAAAATTGTAAGCAGTAAATGGGTATCGCCTATTCAGTATTTTAGTACTTAATTATGATAATTGACTCATTTGATATCCTCGATACAATTTATTGTCTTTTATTTCCCAAATAACAATAAAATGCGCCAATAGCATTTCTTCTCTTGGGTTTTCAATCGTTTTCACAAAATGAGAATATCGTACAGAAACTATATCCTGTTCTGCAATAATGTGACTAATTCTAACTTTCGAACGAACATAAGCTTTACTTAATTCGCCTGAAAGATTTAGTAGTGCATCGTAGTTTAATTCAACAAATCCTTTGCTGCTATTCCACTCCACGATAATATCGGGATGTACAAAATCTTTTAAAACTTCACTATCAATTAAAGCATCAGACTTATAAAATTTCTTAACAATTTCTTTAGCAGACATATTATTTTATTTTATTTAAAATTTCAGGAATCTTTTTGATATTGGCTAACTGCTTCAATTTTTCTCTTGATTCTTCTATAGGTGTTCCAAAATAAGATTTACCACCTTCAACAGATTTTGTAACTCCAGTTTGACCCAGTATTACAGCCTTAGCACCAATTGTAATTCCGCTTGTGGTTCCTACTTGGCCCCAAATAGTTACTTCATCTTCGATGATAACGCAACCAGCAATTCCCGTTTGCGAAGCAATTAGACATTTTTTTCCAATAACTGTATCATGACCTACATGCACTTGGTTATCAATCTTTGTTCCTTCGCCAATTGTTGTATCACCAGTAACACCTTTATCAATTGTGCAAAGTGCACCTATTCCAACATTATCTTTTATTACAACTCTACCTCCAGATAATAATTGATCAAATCCTGCGTCTCGCTTTTTATAATAGAAAGCATCTGCACCAAGTACTGTACCCGCATGAATCATCACATTATCACCAATTACCGTATGATCGTAAATTGAAACATTAGAGTGAATTAAGCAATTTTTTCCAATTATAACGTGATTTCCAATAAATGTATTTGGTTGAATTACAGTTCCTTCTCCTATTTTAGCTGAAGTAGAGATAGAGGTATTCGAAAATTGAAAAGGCTTAAAGTAATTCGTCAATTTGTTGAAATCTCTAAAAGGATCATCTGAAATTAGCAGTGCTTTTCCAGCTGGACATTCAACGTTCTTATTTATTAAAATAATAGTTGCCACAGAATTTAATGCTTTATCGTAATATTTTGGATGATCAACAAATACGATATCACCTGATTCAACAACGTGGATTTCATTCATTCCCATCACTGAAAAGTCCTTATCGCCAACGAATTCGCAACCAATAATAGTTGCAATTACTTCTAAAGAATAAACCTTGGGGAATTTCATATGTATAATTAGAAAAATTGTCAATTAGAAAATGAGTCAATTGAAACAGAAGTCAACTAATTGACTCATTGAAAAATTATCTTAATTAGGATTACTCTTTTACGCGTTCCATGTAATTTCCAGAAGTAGTGTCAATTTTGATTTTGTCACCTTCATTGATAAATAACGGTACATTTACTGTTGCACCAGTCTCAACTGTCGCTGATTTTGTAGCATTTGTAGCAGTATTTCCTTTAATTCCTGGCTCTGCATACGTTATTTCTAGCACTACAGATGATGGCATATCTACTGAAAGAGGTAAATCAGTTTCAGTATTAATACTTACCATTACATTTTCTCCTTCTTTTAATAAATCAGGTGAATCTAAGATATTCTTATTCATAGAAATTTGCTCATACGTTTCTACATTCATAAAGTGAAACAAATCACCTTCGGGATATAAATATTGAAATTTATGATTTTCTACTCGTACTTCCTCGATTTTGTGACCTGCAGAAAATGTATTGTCTAAAACTCTTCCAGTTGTTAAACTTCTTAATTTAGTTCTAACAAAAGCAGGACCTTTACCTGGTTTAACGTGAAGAAATTCTATGATTTTATAGATGTCATTATTAAACTTAATGCACAACCCGTTTTTAATATCTGATGTAGATGCCATTTATGTATTTTTTTATTCCTTCAGCAACATTTCTCAATAAGAAGAAAAGCTGAAACTGGAAATTTGTTATTTATTATTTTTATCTTTTTGTGTTTTTTTATTCTAGTTTAAATTCGCTCTCGCTAATGAAAGCATTGAATTAGTAATTTCCAGAATATCCTTTCATTACACCACGAGAGGAATTTCTAATGAAATCAATTATCTCATCTCTTTCGGGAGTTGCTTCCATTTCAGCTTCAATAATTCCTAAAGCTTGAGTTGTGTTGTAATTTTTTTGATAAAGAATTCTATAGATACCTTGAATTTCTCTGATTTTTTCAGAAGTAAATCCGCGTCTTCTCAATCCAACTGAATTAATACCAACATACGACAAAGGTTCTTTTGCAGCCTTAGTGTATGGAGGAACATCTTTTCTTAAAAGAGAACCACCAGAAATCATTGCGTGATCTCCAATACTTATAAACTGATGGACTGCTGATAATCCGCCAATTATCGCATGATTTCCTACTGTAACGTGTCCGCCAAGTAAAACTCCATTTACAATAATTACATTATGACCAATGTGACAATCATGTGCGATGTGAGCCGTTGCCATAATCAAGCAATTGTCTCCAATCGTAGTTTGACCTGATGCAATAGTTCCTCTATTAATGGTTACACATTCTCTTATAGTACAATTGTCGCCAATTATCGCTAGAGAATCTTCTCCCCCAAATTTTAAATCCTGTGGAACCGCTGAGATTACTGCACCGGGGAATATATTACAATTTTTCCCAATTCTTGCTCCCTCCATTATGGTTACATTCGACCCAATCCAAGTTCCATCTCCAATAATCACATTGTTGTGAATAGTAGTAAATGGCTCAATGACTACATTTTTGGCTATTTTGGCGCCAGGATGTACATACGCTAGTGGTTGATTCATCAGCTGTTATTTATATTTTAAATTTCTTAGAATCAGAACGCAAAAAGTAATTACTAAAGTATTTATTGCTTTCTTATTCTAAATCTATTGTTTCTTTGCAATTTGAGCCATTAATTCCGCTTCAGCAACGAGTTTACCATTGGCGTAAGCATTAGCTTGCATGTGACAAATACCTCTTCTAATAGGTGTTATTAAATCACATTTAAAAATTAAAGTATCCCCAGGAAGTACTTTCTGTTTGAACTTCACATTATCAATTTTCATGAAATAAGTCAAGTAATTTTCAGGATCTGGAACGGTACTTAGAACAAGAATCCCTCCTGTTTGAGCCATAGCTTCCACAATTATAACTCCTGGCATTACCGGAGCTTCTGGAAAATGTCCGACAAAGAAATTTTCATTCATTGTAACATTTTTCATACCTACAACATGACTTGCAGACATCTCAATAATTCTATCAATAAATAAGAATGGAGGTCTATGAGGAAGAACAGCCATAATTTTATGAATGTCCATCAAAGGTTCAGCATTTAAATCATAAACTGGAACATAATTTCTTTGTTCAATTTTTATAATTTTCGCCATTTTCTTAGCGAACTGTGTATTAACAAAGTGACCTGGTTTATTAGCAATTACTTTTCCTTGTATTCTAGTACCAATCAAAGCTAAATCACCCACAACGTCTAACAATTTATGTCTTGCAGCCTCGTTCGGATAATGCAAAGTAAGATTGTCCAAGATTCCGTTTGGTTTAACCGTAATTTCATCTTTACCAAAAGCAAGCTTTAAATTCTCCATCGTAGATGCAGAGATCTCTTTATCAACATAAACGATGGCATTATTTAAATCACCACCTTTTATTAAACCATTTTCCAATAATGATTCTAATTCATGTAAAAAGCTGAAAGTTCTAGATTGCGAAATTTCAGTTTTAAAATCAGAAATACTTTTCATGTTTGCATTTTGAGTACCTAAAATTTTAGTACCAAAATCAACCATAGCAGTTACACAATAATGATCACTTGGCATCACTAAAATTTCACTTCCTGATTCTTCATCAGTAAAAGAAATAACTTCTTTTACAATATATACGTTTCTTTTTGCATTTTGCTCTTCAAATCCAACAGACTCAAGGGCTTCAACAAAATATTTAGACGAACCATCCATTATAGGCAGTTCTGAAGCATTTAATTCAATTATAACATTGTCTAAATCACATCCTACTAAAGCAGCCAAAACATGTTCTGGAGTTTGAATTTTAACTCCAAGTTTTTCCAAATTAGTTCCGCGTTGTGTATTAACAACGTAATTTGCATCTGCCTCTATTATTGGGTGTCCTTCTAGATCTACTCGAACAAAAGTAAAACCATTATTCACCGGAGCAGGTTTAAAAGTCATTTTTACTTCTTTACCGGTATGTAATCCAACTCCAGTTAGCGAGATTTCTGTTTTGATGGTCTTCTGTTTAACCATTGTTTCCATTTTTTTGGTTTAATATTTGTTTCTTTAATTCTTTAATTTCATCAACAATTTTAGGCAAGTTCTTAAAATGAACAAATGATTTACTAAAACTATTATATCCAAATGCAGGGCTACCCTGCAAAATTTCATTATCTTTTATGTTCTTACCGATTCCAGCCTGAGCTTGAATTCGGACATTGTCTCCAATGTGTAAATGACCGGAAATTCCAACTTGTCCACCAATCATTCCGTTTTTGCCAATCTTGGTAGAACCCGCAACTCCTGTTTGAGCAGCAATAACAGTGTTTTCACCAATTTCAACATTATGTGCAATTTGAATTTGATTGTCTAATTTGACTCCTTTTCTAATAATTGTCGAACCCATTGTAGCCCTATCAATCGTTGTACAAGAACCAATATCTACATTATCCTCTATAATAACATTACCTATTTGAGGTATTTTAGTGTAGGTTCCGTCTGGATTTGGCGCAAAGCCAAAACCATCTGATCCAATTATAGCTCCCGAATGCACCGTGCAATTGTTTCCAATTATCGTCTCTGAATATATTTTTGCACCTGCAAATAAAGTGACATTATTTCCAACTACAACATTATCTCCAAGAAAGCAATTAGGATAAATTTTCACATTATTTCCTATCACAACATTTTCACCTACATAACTAAAACTGCCCAAATATAGGTTTTCTCCATGTATTACGCTAGGCGAAAGAAAAGAAGGTTGTTCGATCCCACTTTTGTGCTGTTTTACTTCATTATAATAAGCTAGTAATTTTGAAAAAGCGGCGTACGCATCTGGCACTTTTATAAGCGTAGTGTTCAAACCTGATTCCGGAACAAAAGTATCATTAACTATTGTAACAGAGGCTTTAGTAGAATATATAAAATTAAGATATTTAGGATTTGATAAGAAAGTGAGAGAACCCTCAGTACCTTCTTCAATTTTTGATAACCTAAAAACTTCGGCTGTTGGGTTACCAATTACTTCTCCTTCTAAAATCCCCGCTATTTGTTCTGCTGTAAATTTCATTGCGACAAAAATATAAAAAAATAGATTTTAAACGGTGTTTTTATAACAGTTGTTTTGGAAAACAGATGTAATACTTGGTTACCGATTTTGATAATGATTTTAAATTCAATTGGTCTGATGACTCAATTACGTCCTCCACCGAACTATCTTTTTTCAAAATTCGTATGGGATCCGCTTCTTTACTGTAAGCTTGATTTTTTATTTTTCCCTTAAAAATGAAATAATTTGTGTCAGCTATAGAAATGTTGTTTTCTGCAGCGAAGCGCTCTTTTAAAGGTTGTAATTCCTCTAAATCTACTTTTTCATTAGTCAGTTTTATTTTCAGTAAATCGCGGTTGACAATCATTTTACTTAAAGTTGACAATATAAAGTCATCATTTTTTTGCCAAGCTTTTAGAGCACCAATAATATCGAAGTCGTCTAATTGAGCAAATAAATCTAAGGTGTCAGCATCAAAAGTTTCCATTGTAACCTTATGTTCCATGAAAAACAGTAATGGCTCACTGCAGGAAAGCTTCACTCCTTTTAAAGTTAATTCCTTAGCCCGTTTTAAAATTCGCATCAAAATCAACTCTGCTACTAAACTGGTTTTATGTAAATAAGCTTGCCAATACATTAATCGTCTCGACATTAAGAACTTTTCGACAGAATAAATTCCTTTTTCTTCAATAACCAAATAATCCTTATCGACATTCATCATTTGGATTAACCGTTCTGAATTTACATTACCTTCCGCCACACCAGAATAATAACTATCTCGTTTCAAATAATCCATTCGATCCATATCTAACTGGCTCGAAATCAATTGAAGCATAAATTTTCGATGATACTCCCCTTTAAAAACTTTAATCGCCAAATCAAGCTTGCCTTTAAATTCAACATTAAGTTGGTTCATAAAAAGCAATGAAATTTCTTCATGATGCACCTCTTCCACTATACTTTTTTCCATTGCGTGCGAAAAAGGTCCATGTCCTATATCATGCAATAAGATTGCGATATACAAAGCATTTTCTTCCTCTGGAGAAATAAGAATTCCTTTGAAACGCAACACATCGACTGCTTTTTGCATTAAATGCATGCAACCTAAGGCGTGATGAAAACGAGTGTGATTTGCTCCCGGATAAACTAAATACGATAATCCCATTTGAGAGATGCGTCGCAATCTTTGAAAATAAGGATGCTGAATTAAATCGTAAATTAATGCGTTTGGAATTGTGATAAACCCGTAAATGGGATCATTAAATATTTTAAGCTTATTGATTTGACTCACTATAAGTTTTTTTTAGGTCAACAAATATAAGGAAATAACATTCTAAATCAGAAATCGTAGTTCAAGGCTGAAAAATGATTAGTCTGATAAGTATGCTATTCTAAAAATATCAGAATGACTTTTACCAAAAAAATTAATAAAATCCCAAATAGTACTAAATCCACGACTGCAGAATTTTTAATTTCTTTTTTTACTTTTTAATAATCATAATCTGCAGCAAGCTAATACACTAAGATAAATGTTAAAAAGATTAACATTATTTTAAGTTCGTTTAGTTCGGTAATCTATGAACTAAACGTAATTTTGCAAAAAAAAATTATGCAAAAAATACAAAAAGAACGCGAAGAGCTTATTGAGATGTTCGGACTTCATTTTGAGTTGCTATATAATTTGCCACCTCTTGGTTCTCGAATACTTGGATTATTAATAATTGATGGTTGCAAGTCAGGGTTAACATTTGAGGCAATAGTTGAAAAAATGAAAGCCAGTAAAAGCTCTGTTTCTACAAACTTGAATTTACTTTTAAAAATGGATAAGATCACTTATTACACCGTAGCTGGTGATCGCAAAAAATATTTCAAACCTTCACCTTTTAGTGAAAGATTAGCAAATTATATCAAATTACTGGAATTCGAAAAGAAGATAATTGATCGATTAATTGATTATCGAGAGAAAACAGTTTCTTGTTCGGAAGAGCAATATAATATGGAGAATGTAAAAGCATATAAAAATCACGTTTGTGAAGTTGAGGAGCTTTTAATAAAAACCATAGATCAGTTTAAAGAAATCGAAAAGAATAATTCTTAAATATAAATACTTAACCCAATCATAGAAATGAAAAAAAATTCAATATTTGCTCTATTTGCCTTGCTAATCATAGCTTCTTGTGGTAAAAAAGAAGAACAACAAATGCCTGCTCCTACTGCAGCTCCTTTTCCTGTTCAAACAGTAACCTTGCAAGATGCAGTGGTTTATCATGAGTACACAGCAAACCTAGAAGGTCAGCAAAATGTAGAAATTCGTCCTAAAGTAAATGGGTTTATTCAAAAAATTTATGTTGATGAAGGTCAAGTTGTTCGCAAAGGACAAATACTATTCAAACTTGAAACGCAAACTTTAAATCAAGATGCATCAGCCGCAAAAGCAATGATCCAAGCTGCTCAGGTGGAAGTAGATCGATTGAAACCTTTAGTAGATCGAAAAATTATAAGTAATGTTCAGCTGGAAACTGCAAAAGCAAAGTTGGCTCAAGCCAAAAGTGCCTATGGTAGTATTGCTTCAAATATTGGTTTTGGAACAATCGTTTCTCCTGTGAATGGAGTTATAGGAAGTTTACCTTTCCGTGAAGGAAGCTTAGTGAATTCTGTAAGTGAAATGCCTTTAACAACAGTTTCAGACACTAAAATAGTTCGTGCTTATTTTTCTATGAATGAAAAACAATTACTTTTTTTCAACAAGACTTTTAAAGGAGGTTCAACTGCTGAAAAATTGAAATCAGTTCCTGAAGTTTCTCTATTATTAGTTGATGATTCAGAATATGATCAAAAAGGAAAAGTAGTTACAATGAACGGCTTAGTGAATCCTACAACAGGAACAATACAATTTAGAGCTGAGTTCAAAAACCCAGAAGGTATTTTAAGAAGCGGAAGCAGCGGAATTATTCGCATGCCTATTCTACAAAAGGATGTGATGTTAGTTCCTCAAAATGCAGTTTTTGAAGTACAAGGAAAACAGATGATTTTTGTGGTGGGCGAAGGTAATAAAGTACAATCAAAAATTATTGTTACAAATGGAACTTCTGATTTAAACTTTATTGTTACTGAAGGACTTTCTGAAGGCGATGTTGTTGTAGTTGAAGGTACTTCCAAGTTGAAAAATGACACTGAGATTGTTCCGCAGCAAAAAAAAGAAACTAATTCAACAGAAACTGCTGCTCCAATAGCTAAAGACTCACTAAAAATAAACGCTACTCCAGCTAAAAAATAATACTCAAAATGTTAAAAACTTTTATAGAAAGACCAGTCCTATCGACGGTAATTTCCATCTTAATTACCATTTTAGGTGTTTTAGGATTGATGTCGCTACCGGTCGAACAGTATCCAGAAATAGCACCACCAACGGTTCAAGTTAGTGCAAGTTATACCGGTGCAAATGCTGAAACAGTACTTAATAGTGTTGTTATTCCGCTAGAAGAAGAAATTAATGGTGTTGAAGGAATGACTTACATGACTTCCTCTGCAGCTAATGATGGTTCTGCTAAAATATCCGTTTACTTTGAATTAGGTGTAGATCCAGATATTGCTGCAGTAAACGTTCAAAATAGAGTTGCTCGTGCCACCAGCAAATTACCTCAAGCGGTTGTTCAAACTGGAGTTACAACTGTAAAAAGTCAAACGAGTGCTTTGATGTTTTTTGCTTTGTATTCGAATAACGATGACTTTGATGAAACGTATATTCAGAATTATGCGAAAATAAATTTAGTACCAAAATTACAACGTGTAAAAGGTGTTGGACAAGTTAATGTTTTTGGAGCTAAGGATTATTCGATGAGAATTTGGATCGATCCTGCAAAAATGGCTTCGTATAATGTTTCACCAAAAGAAATCCAAGCGGCGCTACAAGAGCAAAACGTAGAAGCAGCTCCAGGAAAATTTGGAGAAAATGCGGATGGTGTTTACGAATATGTTATTAAATATAAGGGAAGACTATCTGAAATTTCAGATTACGAAAATATTGTAATTCGTTCGACAGGAAATGGAAATTTTCTTCATTTAAAAGATGTTGCCACTGTTGAATTAGGAGGTTTCAATTATGGAACTAAAAATATTGCAATGGGTAAACAAGGAGTTGCTGTTGGTGTTTTCCAAACTTCAGGCTCTAATGCACAAGATATTATTACTGAAGTAATGACCATCTTAGATGAGACAAAACCAGATTTCCCTAAAGGAGTTGATTATGTAATTCCGTTGAATACTAAAACGTTTCTTGATGCATCAATCGATAAAGTATTAACGACTTTACTAGAAGCATTTATATTGGTTTTTATCGTAGTTTATATCTTCTTGCAAGATTTTAGATCTACATTAATTCCTGCTATTGCAGTTCCTGTAGCAATTATTGGAACATTTTTCTTTCTGCAGTTGTTTGGATTCTCAATAAATATGTTGACTTTATTTGCCATGATTCTTGCAATTGGAATTGTCGTCGATGATGCCATTGTCGTCGTCGAGGCAGTACACGCTAAGCTAGATGAAGGCGCCAGATCCGGAAAAGAAGCTACAATTTCAGCGATGAGCGAAATTACAGGTGCGATTATTTCCATCACACTAGTTATGGCTGCCGTATTTATCCCAGTTTCATTCTTGAATGGTCCGTCTGGAGTATTTTATCAGCAGTTTGCAATCACTTTAGCAATTGCAATTTTAATTTCTGCAGTAAATGCATTGACTTTGAGTCCTGCATTATGTGCGTTGTTTTTAAAACCACATAAAGATTCAGATCATCACGATGCCAATTTTAAAGATCGTTTTTTCATCGCTTTCAATTCTAGCTTTGATCGAATGAATAATAAATACGTGAAGTCTTTAGGCTTTTTAGCTAAAAAAAGATGGATTACAGTTGTTGGATTAATTGTATTTTCGGGAATTACTTTCTTATTGTTTCAAACTACACCGTCTGGATTTATTCCAAATGAAGATCGTGGAATAATCATGGCCGATTTGACGCTTCCTCCAGGAACAACATTGGAGAAAACACAGATTGCAGTTAAGGAGTTAGACACTATTTTAGGTTCAATGGATATTATTGAATCTCGAATGAGTGTGGTAGGTTTTAGTTTGTTGAATAGTGTAAATGGTGGTTCGTACGCCTTTACAATTATCAAATTGAAAGATTGGAAAGATAGAAAAGGAGACAACCAATCTGTTGATGCCGTTGTAAAAGAGTTGTTTGGCAAAACAGCACATTTTAAAGATGCAAGAGCATTGTTTTTTACACCTCCAAGTGTACAAGGTTTTGGTTCAGCTGATGGTTTCGAATTAAAAATTCAAGACAAAGGGGATGATGATTGGGCTACAGTCAGCAAAGTCAGCAATGAATTTCTAGGCGAATTAATGAAAAGGCCTGAAATTCAATATGCACAAACTAACTTTAATGCGTCGTTTCCACAGTTTGAAATGGACATTAATGTAGAAAGAGCTAAAGATGCAGGAGTATCAGTTTCGGATATTTTCAATACCATGCAAGGATATTACGGCGGATTGTACACTACTGATTTTAATAAATTTGGTAAACAATATCGTGTAATGATTCAGGCAAAACCTTCTGATAGAGCGACAGAAGCTTCTATAAATAACATTTATGTGAAAAATGCTGCAGGTCAACAAGTAGCAATTAGTCAATTTATAAGTTTAAAAAGAATCTACGGTCCAGAAGCAGTTGCTCGTTTCAATATGTTGAAAGCAGTTAACGTGAATGGTAAAGCAAATCCTGGATTTAGTTCTGGTGATGCCATCAAAGCGATTCAAGAAGTAGCAGAACAACATCTACCTAAAACATATAGCTATGAATTCTCTGGAATGACTAGAGAAGAAATTTTAGCGGGAAGCCAAGCTATTTGGGTTTTCTTATTGAGTTTAATCTTTGTGTATTTCTTGTTGAGTGCGCAGTATGAGAGTTATTTAGTGCCACTATCTGTTTTACTATCATTACCTGTAGGTATTGCTGGAGCCATTGGTTTCGTGAAATTAGCGGGATTAGAAAACAATATTTATTTCCAAGTTGCCTTGATAATGCTGATAGGATTATTAGCGAAAAATGCGATTCTGATAGTCGAATTTGCGATACAACGACGCCGACAAGGTATGGATTTAACACAAGCTGCAATTGAAGGTGCTAAAGCACGTTTACGTCCAATTTTAATGACTTCGTTAGCATTTATATTTGGGTTGTTACCTCTAGCTTTTGCTTCAGGTGTTGGTGCAGTTGGTAACCGTTCTATTGGTATGGGAGCCGTTGGAGGAATGTTAGTAGGAACAATTTTAGGAGTTTTTGTAATTCCAATTCTATTCATCATATTCCAGAGCATGCAAGAAAAAATTTCAGGAAAACCTGTAATTACTACTGAATCTGATGTTATACTTTTAAATGAAGAAAATGAAAAATAAGTTCCATAAAATAGGGCTGCTTGTTCTTACAGCTACCGTAATGCAATCTTGTTTTGTTGCTAAAGAGTACAGCCGACCAGATTTAAAAACAGAAAATTTATATAGAAATCAAGTAGTTTCAAATGATACTTTATCCTTAGCCAATGTGGCTTGGGATAAGGTTTTTACTGACCCGCTTTTACAAGGTTATATTAAGAAAGGCCTAGAAAACAACTTAGATGTCAAAATTGCGATGCAAAATATTGTCGCAGCAGAAGCAATGATGAAGCAAGGAAAAGCAGGTTACTTCCCTACTCTTTCGGCTGGAGCAGACTGGACACATCAAGAACTTTCTAAAAACAGTCAATTTGGTGCGCTATTACAAAGTAGAAGCACGGATCAATATCAGTTAACAGGAAATCTTTCTTGGGAAGCAGATATCTGGGGAAAAATAAGAAGCAATAAACGCGCTGCAAATGCAAGCTATTTCCAAACTACAGCAGTGCAACAAGCAGTTAAAACTCAAATAATTGCTACAATAGCGGCAACTTATTATCAATTGCTTTCAGTGGATGCACAAATAGAGTTAGCAGAAAAAACGTTAGTAAATCGTGACAAAAGTATTGAGACGATCATCGCTTTGAAAGATGCTGGAAATGTTACTGAAGTTGGTGTTAAGCAAACTGAAGCTCAAAAATATGCAACTGAAATAATTATCGCTGATTTAAAAAACAGCATCATTATTCTTGAAAATTCATTGAGTATTTTAATGGGCGAAAGTTCTACAAAAATGGAACGTAGCACTTTCGAAAAGCAAACTATGCAACCAGCAATTACTGTTGGAGTTCCCGCTACTTTACTGAGAAATAGACCAGATGTGATTGCTGCAGAATACAATTTGATTTCTAATTTCGAACAAACCAATGTTGCTAAAAGTAATTTTTATCCAACATTCAAAGTTACTGCTTCAGGTGGACTGCAAAGTATTGATTTAAAAGAATGGTTTAGCGCTAATTCTCTTTTTGCAAATGTAATAACGGGTTTGACACAACCTATTTTTAATCAAAGGCAAATCAAAACTAAGTTTGAAATTGCAAAGGCAAATCAAGAAAAAGCATACATACAATTTGAGCAATCATTATTGACTGCAGGAAAAGAAGTTTCGGATGCGTTAGCTAATTACAACAATGAGACGTACAAACTTACGGTGAGAGAGAAACAAGTTGATGCATTAAATAAAGCAACCGAATATTCAGATGAATTGTTAACGTATGGTTTAGCAAATTATTTAGAAGTATTAACTGTTAAAGACAATGCTTTGAATGCGGAACTTAATTTAATTGACAACAAATATCAACAGTATAAAGCAGTGATTCAATTATATCGCGCGTTAGGCGGTGGTTGGCAATAGAACAACTTAGTTCATTAATTATTAATTCTAATTTCTTAAAACCACTACTTATTTATTAGGTAGTGGTTTTTTGCTTTACTCAATTTTCGATCTTAACACTTATTGTAATCCAAAACTTAAACATTTTATAATTATGTTTTAATGATGAAACTCAAATTTAAGTCGAAAAGTTTAAGATAACCAGCAACTGACTTGGTAAAAAATTATAATAATATTAGCAGATACAAGCTACAAAAAAATGTAATTTGGCACTTTGATTTTGTACAATACAACACTTGCAATACAAATTATGGATAAAATAAAAATACTTTGGGTAGATGATGAAATCGACCTTTTGAAACCACATATACTATTTCTTGAGAAAAAAAATTACGAAGTAACTACTTGTAATAACGGTCTCGATGCTATTACAATTTTCGAAGAAAATAACTTTGATGTTGTTTTTCTGGATGAAAATATGCCCGGAATTAGCGGACTTGAAACACTAATGGAAATGAAGGAAAAAAAATCTTCAGTTCCCATGATTATGATTACCAAGAGTGAAGAAGAATATATAATGGAGGAAGCGATTGGTTCTAAAATCGCTGATTATCTTATTAAACCTGTGAATCCAAATCAGATTTTACTGAGTTTAAAGAAAAATTTAGATCACTCTCGATTGATTTCTCAAAAAACAACTTTAGATTATCAGAAAGAATTTCGAAAAATTACTATGGAAATGGCACAAGTCAACTCCTATGAAGATTGGGTCGAAATGTATAAAAAACTTATCTTTTGGGAATTAGAGTTGGAGAATATCGATGACCAAGGAATGATTGAAATTCTGGAATCTCAAAAAGCAGAAGCTAATTCTCAATTTGGAAAATTTATTGAACGTAATTATGAAGATTGGTTTGCACCAAAAGCGGATAAACCTGTTCAATCACATACATTATTCAAAGAGTTAGTACTACCAGAACTAAAGAAAAAAGATAAGCCAATCTTGTTTGTAGTAATTGATAATCTTCGCTACGATCAGTGGAAAGCATTTGAAAGTGTTGTGGGCAATTACTATAAATTAGAAAAAGAAGTTGCGTATTATTCTATTTTACCTACCGCTACACAATATGCAAGGAATGCAATATTCTCTGGCTTAATGCCAATAGAGATGGAGAAACAGTTTCCACAATATTGGAAAAATGATCCTGAAGAAGGTGGAAAAAACTTGTACGAAGCTGAGTTTTTAACAGCGCAATTGAAAAGATTAGGATTAAATATCAAGGAAGACTACTTCAAGATAACCAACCTTGCGGGCGGAAAAAAATTAGTTGAAGGATTCAAATCTTTGAAGAATAATGACTTAGTTACTGTTGTTTATAATTTTGTAGACATGCTTTCTCATGCTAAAACAGAAATGGACGTAGTAAAAGAACTTGCTTCAGATGATAAAGCGTACAGGTCACTTACTTTGAGCTGGTTTAAAAACTCGCCTCTGTTAGAAATAATTCAACAAGCTCAAAAAATGGGTTTCAAATTAATTTTAACAACCGACCACGGTACGATTAATGTAAAAAATCCTTCGAAAGTTATAGGAGACAAAAACACTAGTTTAAATTTACGCTATAAAACTGGACGAAGTTTAACGTATGAAAATAAAGATGTGTACGCTGTTAAGGAGCCAAAAAACATTGGTTTACCCGCGATTAATATGAGTAGCTCCTATATTTTCGCAAAAAATGATTTGTTTTTAGCTTACGTAAATAATTATAATCACTATGTGAGTTACTACAAAAACACCTATCAACACGGAGGAATTTCTCTAGAAGAAATGATAATTCCATGTTTAATATTTAGTCCGAAATAACCTTTAAATATAAATCTCGTAATAATAATTTACTATCTCAATAGTACTTATTTTACGGGATTTACATTATTTTTACAATCTGAATTATCTAACTAAAACAACCATGGAAATCAAATTTTCATTAGACCAAATAGAGCAAGTTGCTCAAAAAATAATTGCAGAAAAACCAAATAAAGTAATTCTTTTTCATGGAGAAATGGGCGTTGGAAAAACAACTCTTATTAAACAGTTATGTAAATGTTTAGGAGTTCAAGGTGCGACAAGCAGCCCAACCTTTTCTTTAGTTAATGAATATGAAGCAGCTAACAATCAACTGGTTTACCATTTTGATTTTTATAGATTAAATAAGGAAACCGAAGCGCTAGATATGGGAATCGATGATTACTTATATTCTGGAAATTGGTGTTTTATTGAATGGGCTGAAAAGATCCCTAATTTAATTCCGGAGTTACATTCTGTCATTACAATTTCTTTGCTTCCTGATGGAAAACGAGAATTAATATTAAGTTAGAACAAAAGATGAGTTTAAAAAATACTTTAGAAATAATTCCTTTTACAACAGATTTAAAAGATCATATTAAAATATTAAATTTTGAATGGCTTATAAAATATTTTAATGTAGAACCAAAAGATCAACTTGTACTTTCAAATCCACAAGGGGAAATTATTGATAAAGGAGGATTTATATTTTATGCCAGATATAATGGTGAAATTATTGGAACCGTTTCTCTTCTGAAAATAGATGATTCAACTTTTGAATTAAGCAAAATGGCAATAACCAGCAAAATTCAGGGATTGGGAATTGGAAAGAAATTAATTGATCATTGCTTATCTTTCGCCAAGGAAAATAAGATTGAAAAATTAATTTTGTACTCTAATAGAAAGCTGCTTACAGCCTTACATTTATATCGTAAATTTGGATTTGAAGAAATTGAATTAGAAACTGGAAATTATGAAAGAGCAGATATAAAAATGGAACGAATAATTGTTTAAAATTTCTGCTTATCTTTATCTCATTAAATAATAAACTATTGTACTTTTTCTATTCAAAATTTGATAGTAAAGGAACTTTTAAAATAACAACCAATGCCAATTACCAACACACCTTTCACAAAGCAGCAGCTTTTACCTCAAGAAGAAAAACTTGAAGTGGGAAGACAGAAAAGCGAACTTTTTATTGGTATACCAAAAGAAAATAGTCATCAAGAGCGCCGTATTTGCCTTACTCCTGACGCTGTGAATTCATTGACATTTCACGGTCATCGAGTGATGATTGAAACTGGTGCTGGCGAGAGTTCAAGTTATACTGATAAAGAATATTCGGATGCTGGTGCCGAAGTAACTTGTGATACAAAAAAGGTTTTTGGTTGTCCAATGATTTTAAAGGTTGAACCCGCAACCACTGCAGAGATAGAAATGATGAATACTAAAACAATTCTAATTTCTGCTATCCAGATTAAAACACGTAAAAAATGCTATTTTGAAGCATTGTCTAAAAAGAAAATAACCGCACTCGCTTTTGAATATATTAAAGATGAAGATGGATCTTATCCAGCGGTGAAGTCATTGAGTGAAATTGCTGGAACTGCTTCGGTACTTATTGCGGCCGAATTAATGATTACAAATGAGTTTGGAAAAGGATTATTATTTGGGAATATTACTGGCGTACCTCCTACTGATGTCGTTATTCTAGGTGCAGGAACTGTGGGAGAATTTGCTGCAAAAACTGCTATAGGATTAGGTGCAACCGTTAAAGTTTTTGATAATTCGATTACTAAGTTACGTAGATTACAAAATAATTTAAACCAGCGAATATTCACTTCAACCATCCAACCGAAAGCTTTGCTAAAAGCATTAAGACGATGTGATGTAGCCATTGGCGCGATGCGAGGTATTGAGCGCTGTCCAGTAATTGTTACAGAAACAATGGTCGAACACATGAAAAAAGGTGCAGTTATTGTGGATGTAAGTATTGATACTGGCGGTTGTTTTGAAACTTCAGAAGTTACTACGCATGAGAAACCCACATTTATTAAAAGTAATGTATTGCATTATTGTGTTCCTAATATTCCGTCTAGATATTCAAAAACGGCTTCACTTTCCATAAGTAATATTATTTCTCCATATCTGTTACAAATTGCGGATGATGGCGGTATTGAAACTGCCATTCGTTTTGATACAGGATTAAAAAATGGAGTATATATGTACCACGGAATTCTCACTAGCAGTGCCATTGGAGATTGGTTTAATTTGCCTAACAACGACATCAATTTAATTGTTTTTTAAGGAAACTTTCTTCTACCTTTGCACAAAAATTAATCATGAAATTTATACATCGTTTCGCTTATTATTTAGTGGGTTTGGTAATGGGAGTGTTTTTTGTCTCTTTGGTTTTTAGCGGTAAAGACACCCGTTGTAATTATTTTCCTAATGCTAGAGTTTTAAATGATTTAAGAAACAAACCTTTTCATTATTCTGAAAAAGCTTCTCAAATTTTAGCTGAATCATGGATTGATACATCAGATGTTAAAAACACTTTAGAATTTGGAGACGTAGTTTTTGATAAAAGTAATGTTGTTGTTAAAAAAGGAAAGCTTTACGTAATTGAAGGTAAAACTTTAAAAAATCAAGAAATCATTTTACAAGTAATTAACTACGAAAATAGAGCGGTTTTAGACGATATAATAAAAGTAAAAAAAGAGTAAAATATAGGTTTGTTTATTGATTTGGGCATGCCACCATAAAACAAGAAGGGCTCATTACATTACTGTGATGAGCCCTTCTTATTTTATGCTGTCGGGCTTTTCGCGCTACTTCGGTAGCCAGCTGCAATCCCTCACGCGAACTACAATGAGATACATTCTTGGATTTTAAAATTAAATTCATTCTCCAGCAATCCATTCTATAGGTGCAATACCATTACTTTTTAAGTAATCATTCGTTTTAGTGAAATGTTTATTTCCAAACCATTTTCCTTGATTAGCACTCATTGGCGAAGGATGTCCGGATTCTAAAACTAAATGTTTTCTACGATCAATTTTGAGACCTTTTTTATGCGCAAAAGCGCCCCAAAGTAAAAAGACAATATTCTCTCTATCATTTGAAATCTTTTGAATTATAGTATCCGTAAAAAGATTCCATTTTAAATGTTTGTGACTATTTGGAGTATCTTCTCTTACTGTTAATGAAGCGTTCAAAAGTAAAACTCCTTGTTTAGCCCATTTTTCTAGATTTCCAGAAGTTGGTAAAAAAATAGTTTGTAAATCATCATTTAATTCCCGATAAATATTTCGCAGCGAAGGAGGAATTCTCACGCCATCATTAACTGAAAATGATAAACCGTTGGCTTCTCCACGACCATGATATGGATCTTGGCCAATTATTACTACTTTTAAATCGTTGATACTGCAATAATTAAAAGCTGAAAAAATTAGATCTTTCGGAGGATAACAAATTTGCTCATTATATTCTTGATCAACTATTTCTAATAAATCTTCAAAATAGGGCTTTTGGATTTCCTCTGATAAAATATTTTTCCAATCCGCATTAAGATTAATTTTCATATCTAATATTTAATTTTCAAAGATACATAGTGTAATTGTAGTGACATAAAATTCTTCGTTTAAAACTTAATAAAAGCGAAAGTAAACAATCTTTAATTCTTTGTGAATGACTGTTAAATAGTCTTAACTATTAACTATTTTTGTACTGAAAAGAACCAAAGCCATAAATGATATCCATCACCGAAAAAACATTACAAGATTTACAATTTCCAACCGTTTTAGAGACGATTTCGGAAATTTGTAATACTGATATAGGAAAACAAAAAGCATTAGAAATAACTCCTTTTAAAGATAAGGAAACGTTGATGAAAGCATTAATGCAAACATCAGAGTACGTCTCGTCTTTCCAAAATAATAATGCAATTCCAAATCATGGTTTTGACGCCATCACGCACGAAATTAGATTTCTTGCAATAGAAGATAGCTTACTTGAGGTTGGAAGTTTTCGCAAAATTGCTACTATATCCTCCTCTGTAAATTTTTTGCTTACCTATTTTAAAAAGTTTGATGACTATTATCCTAATTTGAATTCGAGAGCATTATCGGTCGAATTTACAAAGGATATTATCGCAATGGTAGACGAAATTGTAGATAAATACGGAGAAATTAAAGATAATGCTTCTCCAGATTTATTGAATACTCGTAGAAATATGAATACAGTAAGAGGAAAAGTGAATCAAAGTTTTGGAACTGCTTTAACACAATATAATGCTTTAGGTTATTTAGATGATATTAAAGAAAGTTTTGTGCAAAATCGTAGAGTTTTAGCGGTATTGTCAATGTATCGTCGTAAAGTAAAGGGATCAATATTAGGAAGTTCGAAAACAGGAAGTATAGCCTACATCGAGCCCGAAGCAACTTTAAATTATTCGAGAGAACTTAGCAACTTAGAATACGAAGAAAAGGAAGAAATTAATAGAATTTTAAAACAGCTTACCAATCAAATTAGACCTTTTTTACCTTTATTAATTCAATATCAAGATTTCTTAAGTGACATTGATCTCATTTCTGCTAAGGCCAAGTATGCTAATCGAATTAACGGTATCATGCCTGCCATTACTGAAAATAGAAGGCTATATTTTAGAGATGCCTTCCATCCTATTTTGTATTTGAATAACAAGCAAAAAAATGAAATTACGCATCCTCAAACTATTGAGTTAGCGCAAGAAAATAGAATAATAGTTATTTCTGGACCTAACGCTGGTGGAAAAACAATTTCACTAAAAACTGTTGGTTTACTTCAATTGATGTTGCAATCTGGAATGCTAATTCCAGTTCACGAAAGAAGTGAAACGTTCTTATTTGATCGTATACTAACGGATATTGGAGACAATCAATCTATTGAAAATCATTTGAGTACTTATAGTTACCGATTAAAAAACATGAATTACTTTCTCAAGAAATGTAATAGAAAAACTATGTTTTTGATTGATGAATTCGGTACAGGATCAGATCCTGAATTAGGAGGGGCATTAGCGGAGATTTTCTTAGAAGAATTTTATCATAGAGAAGCTTTCGGAATTATCACAACACATTATTCCAACTTGAAGATTCTTGCAAATGAATTGCCTTTTGCGACGAATGCCAATATGCTTTTTGATGAGAAATCATTAGAACCAATGTATAAACTAGCTTTGGGACAAGCAGGAAGTTCCTTTACTTTTGAAGTAGCACTCAAAAATGGAATACCGTACGGACTAATCAATAGAGCTAAAAAGAAGATTGAAGTTGGAAAAGTACGGTTTGATAAGACTATCGCTACGCTTCAAAAAGAGCGCTCGAAGATGGAAAAAACTTCACAAACGCTAAAAGAAGAAGAAACGAAAGCGCGTGAAGAAGGACGCAAAATGGAAAATATAAATGTCAAGATAAAGCAGAAATTAGAAAGCTATCAAGAACTATATGATAGTAATCAGAAGACAATTTATATTGGACAAAAAATTGAAGATATTTCACAGAAGTATTTCAACAATAAAAATAAAAAAGATCTAATAGCTGAATTTTTGAAAATTATCGAAATAGAAAATTCTAAGCGTATAAAAGCAACTCCTAAAGAAGCGAAAGCAATTGTCGCTAAGAAAAAAGAAATTATTGAGGAAGTAACAGTTCATGTCGAAGAGATCAGAAAAGAGAAGAAAGAAAAGAAACTAAAACCTGTAATTGAAAAAATTAAACATATTTTGAAAGTTGGTGATAGAGTTCGCATGCTTGACGGAAAAGCTGTAGGAACTATAGAAAACATTGAAAAAAACAAAGCTAATGTGAATTATGGTGTTTTTATGTCTAAAGTAAGTTTAGAAGACTTAGAATTAGTTGAAGCTGTGAAGAAGTAATATAAGCTCTTGACAGAATTGGCTTTTTTACTTTTTATTCAGTCATTACGATAAACTTCGCAATCACAATTAAATAAACTTTTAATAATAGAGTTAAATACAGTCGGTTACGCAAGTCATTGCGAGGAAAGACGCAACCACACTAAAAATAACCGAGTTGAGTAATGAAAGTGATCAACTTAATAAGATTACTTCGTTCTTCGTAATGACAGTATTAATAAAATAAAAACTATGAAACCAGGATTTATTTATATAATCACTAATAAATACCAAACTGTAGTTTACACTGGAGTAACTTCCAATCTTCCGCAACGAATTTTGGAGCATAAAGAAAAAAGGTATTCCAATTCATTTTCGGCTCGTTACAATCTTAATACATTAGTTTACTACGAACAATTTCAATGGATTGGTGATGCAATTACAAGAGAAAAACAGATTAAAGCTGGTTCGAGAGAAAGTAAAAATAATTTGATTCGCTCATTAAATCCTACATGGAAAGATTTATTTGAGGATATTAAATCCATAATGACTGAATAAAGTCATTGCGAGGAACGAGGCATTAGCATCAGGATAAAAGTATGCTGGACATAATATTATCTAATAACACTAGTCATTGCGAGGAACGACGCAACCACACTAAAATTAACCGAGTTGAGTAATGAAAGTGATCAACTTAATTGGATTACTTCGCACCTCGCAATAACAATAAAACTTGCTGACCTATTAAAATCACTTCATCCCTTGCAATCACTATAAAATGGAAAAACTACCAAACGATAAAAAAATAATACTCTTTGATGGCGTTTGTAATCTTTGTGATTCTGCGGTTCAGTTTATAATCAAACACGATAAAAAAGATATTTTTAGATTTGCATCACTACAATCAGATTTAGGGAAAGAAATTACGACATACCTTGGAGTAAGCAGTGAGAAATTGGATAGTATAATTTTATATCAGCCTGGTTTTGCTTACTACCATAAATCACAAGCTGTTTTTGAAATTGCAAAAGATCTCGGAGGAATTTTCTCGTTATCTCAAATTTTTTCAATCTTGCCTTCTTCCTTTACGAATTTTATATATGATTACATCGCTAAAAATCGTTATAAGTGGTATGGAAAAAAAGATGCCTGCATGCTCCCTTCAACTCATTTAAAGGCGAAATTTTTGGAATAAAAATAATTATGATAAATATCATACCTTTTATATTGCAAGAAGTATATATTTGACGAATCTTAAAATTTAATAAAACATGAAAGACACAACACTTTTTACAATGGATAACGGGACATTTATAATGGTTGTCGTATTTGGTTTGGTAATAGTAGGACTAGTTGCCGCCGTTTTTATTATGATGAATTCAGATAAAAAGAAATAAATAACAGCAAAAAAAAGAGGATGACCTTTTGGACATCCTCTTGCTGTTAGAAAATTTGAAAGCGATTTAGCTTCTAATTAATTTTCTGTATTTCAATCTTTTCGGAGTTAAATCACCACCTAGACGTTTTTTCTTGTTCTCTTCATATTCAGAGAATCCACCTTCAAAACAATACACTTCTGAGTTTCCTTCAAAAGCTAAAATATGAGTACATATTCTATCTAGGAACCATCTATCGTGCGATATTACTACTGCACAACCAGCAAAACTTTCTAAACCTTCTTCTAGTGCACGAAGTGTATTAATATCTAAATCATTTGTAGGCTCATCTAGTAATAAAACGTTTCCTTCTTCTTTTAGAGTCATCGCAAGGTGTAAACGGTTGCGTTCTCCACCAGAAAGAGCAGAAACCTTTTTATTTTGCTCTCCTCCACCAAAGTTAAAACGAGATAAATAAGCTCTTGAGTTTACTTGTTTTCCACCCATCATAATTAATTCTTGACCATCAGAAAAGTTTTCCCAAATAGATTTGTCAGGATTAATATTAGAGTGTGCTTGATCCACATAAGCGATTTTAACAGTATCACCAATCATAAATTCACCAGAATCTGGTTTTTCTTCACCCATTATCATTTTGAAAATAGTTGATTTACCAGCACCGTTTGGTCCAATAATTCCAACAATTCCCGCTTGTGGCAAAGTGAAGTTTAAATTATAATATAATAATTTATCACCAAAACCTTTGGCAACATTTTTAGCCTCAATTACATTTGTTCCTAAACGCGGACCATTTGGAATATAAATTTCTAAATTTTCGTCCAATTGCTTTTGGTCTTCATTCAATAATTTATCATAGTTCTGTAAACGTGCTTTTTGTTTTGTTTGACGACCTTTAGCTCCTTGTCGAACCCAGTCCAACTCACGTTCTAAGTTTTTTCTACGTTTAGAAGCTGTTTTTTCTTCTAATGCCATTCTACTAGACTTTTGGTCCAACCATGAACTATAATTTCCTTTCCAAGGAATACCTTCACCTCTGTCCAATTCTAAAATCCATCCTGCAACATTATCTAGAAAGTATCTATCGTGCGTAACAGCAATCACTGTTCCAGCATACTGTGCTAAATGTTGTTCTAACCAAAGAACACTTTCTGCATCCAAGTGATTCGTAGGCTCATCCAGAAGCAATACATCAGGCTGTTGTAATAACAAACGACATAAAGCAACACGACGGCGCTCTCCACCAGATAAATTTTTAATTGGAGTATCACCTTCTGGAGTACGCAATGCATCCATGGCAATTTCTAATTTTGTGTCAATTTCCCAAGCACCTAATGCATCAATTTTATCTTGTAAAAGCGCTTGACGATCCATCAATTGCTCCATTTTATCTGCATTCTCATATACTTCTGGTAAACCAAAACTATCATTGATTTTGTTAAATTCATCAAGAACGGCCATCGTTTCAGCAACTCCTTCTTTAACAATTTCAATTACTGTTTTAGTATCATCAAGAATTGGCTCTTGTTCTAAGTAACCCACAGTATAACCCGGTGCAAAAACAACATCTCCTTGATAGTTTTTATCTACACCTGCAATAATTTTTAATAAAGAAGATTTTCCGGAACCATTTAAACCTAAAATACCAATTTTAGCTCCGTAAAAGAAACTCAAGTAGATATTTTTAAGTACAGGTTTATCTGCTCCTTGATAGGTTTTACTCAATTTTGACATTGAGAAGATAACTTTTTTATCGTCTGCCATAATTCTTGTTTAAAGTGTTTTTTGTTTATTTTTTAAAGTTACTCTATATATTCAATAGGAACAATGATTACCACTAAAGTCTGCCTTTAAGTGAACTAAATACCCATGCATTAGCTAAAAAGCCAAGACCTACTGCTGCAAATCCCCATCCTGAAACATCGCTATATCTAAAAGCTCCTAGTCCTATAAGTAGTAACCCCATAAGAATCATGATTAAGGTCGCCCAACCTAAAATGGTATTTTTATTCATTCCCATAGTTGTGATGTTTTAATTTTTATTTCTTATTTCGAAGTTTCGAAACGGATTTGCAAATATCGGTATTTTTTATGCTTTAATTAAATATTTTATAAAGCATTTCCTTTAATAAATCTGATTGTGATATTGCATTTGAACCAACACCTTTACTTCTAACGTCGATATCTCGTAAAGCACCCACAATCTGGCTTACTTTTTTCATGGGGTAATTTTTCAAAGCCAAATCATATTCTTTTAAAAAGTATAGATTTACTCCTATTACGGCCGCAACATTTTTAGGATTACGATCTTTCAAGCCATGATATTTTAATAATTGGATAAAAAAACCAAACACTAAACTTGTAGTAACTACCATTGGATTATCCTTTGGATTCTGAGCAAAGTTTTCAGCAATAGTATATGCTTTTAATTGATTACGTTCACCAAGTGCTTTTCGTAATTCAAATACATTAAAATCTTTACTAAAACCTATATTTTCTTCAATGTCTTTTGGACTAATGGTTGTTCCAACAGGAAGTATTATTTGTAATTTTTCAAGTTCATTGTTGATTTTACTCAAATCCGTTCCCAAGAATTCGACAAGCATTGCAGTAGCTTTTGGTTCAATTGCGTATTTCTTCCCAGCTAAAACACGCTTTATCCAGTCTCCAACTTGGTTTTCATACAATTTCTTGCTTTCGAAAACGACACCGTTTTTAGCTATTAATTTAGTTACTTTCTTACGTTTGTCAAAAGCTTTGTATTTGTAGCAAATTACTAAAACGGTAGTTGGCATTGGGTTTTCAGCATACGCTTCTAATTTTTCAATAGTCCTAGCTAAATCCTGAGCTTCCTTTACAATTACAACTTGGCGTTCTGCCATCATTGGATATCGTTTTGCAGTAGAAATAATATCTTCGATTGTAACATCTCTGCCATAAAGAACAGTTTGGTTAAAGCCTTTTTCTTCCTCCGTTAATACTTTTTGCTCAATATAATCAGATAGCTTATCTATATAATAGGTTTCCTCACCCATTAAAAAATAGATGGGCTTTATATTACCATTTTTAATATCGTTAACTATTTTTAAAACTTCATCCATTTTTTTATCTTTCAGATTCTGAGTTTCTTAGCAACAAAACGTACGTACATATTACGTTTTAATCTTTAAATCTTATTTTATACTTTTGCTCTATGCAGCAATTGAATTTTTCAACATATAAATTTCGATTCAAAAATAGCGAAAATAAAGTGTCTATTTTTGATGAAATCAGGAAAAAATTTATCATTCTCACTCCAGAAGAATGGGTAAGACAGCACGTTGTTCAATTTTTATTGGAAGAAAAAAAATATCCAAAATCTTTAATTAATGTAGAGAAAGTTTTAAAAGTCAATGGATTACGAAAAAGGTATGATGTTGTAGTGTTTAACTCAGATGGTTCAATTTTTATATTAATCGAATGTAAAGCGCCTGCAATTACAATTGCTCAAGCTACTTTTGATCAGATCGCTAGATATAATATGACTATGAATGCCCAATTTTTGATGGTAACTAATGGTTTGAATCATTACTTTTGCCAAATGGATTTTGAAAATGAGAAATACCAGTTTCTTACTGAATTACCAATGTATCAAAACCAATAATTAAATTTTAAAATGGAAATAGCTGTTGTTATATTAAACTGGAATGGAATGTTATTGTTGGAAAAATTTCTTCCATCCATCGTTGAATATTCTACTGAAGCTACAGTTTACGTCGTTGATAACGCATCAACTGATGATTCTGTTTCTTTTTTAGAAGTTTTTTATCCATCGGTTAAAATTATTAAAAACGATAGTAATCTTGGTTTTGCAAGCGGATATAATGAGTCGCTTAAATATATTAAAGCGGATATATATGCTTTAGTAAATTCTGATATAGAGGTAACTAAAAATTGGTTACAACCTATACTTTCGACATTTGAAAAAGAACCTAAAACTGCTATTATTCAACCTAAAATTTTAGATTTTAAACAAAAGCAGTATTTTGAATATGCGGGAGCTGCTGGTGGATATATAGATCAGTATGGATATCCATATTGCCGCGGAAGAATTTTTGAAACTTTAGAAAAAGACAATGGACAATATAATGATAACTGTGAAATATTTTGGGCCTCTGGAGCTTGCTTCTTCATTAGAAGTCAAGTTTATCATGATTTAAACGGTTTTGATGGTGAATTTTTTGCTCATCAAGAAGAGATTGATTTATGCTGGAGAGCTCGTAATAAAAGATTTATAATAAAATATAATTCGCAGTCGGTTGTTTATCACGTTGGCGGAGCGACTTTACAACAAGGTCACCCAATGAAAACATTTTTGAATTTTAGGAATTCATTATTAATGTTGACTAAAAATCTTCCAAAGTCAAAACTGTATAAAATTCTTTTGGTTCGAATGCTCTTAGATGGAGTTGCTGGAATACAATTTTTAGTGAAAGGAAAGCCAACTCACTTATGGGCAATATTAAAAGCCCATTGGTCTTTTTATGGCTTTTTTAAGGTTTATTATGGAAAAAGAACTGAATTTCAACAACAGCAATACTATAATGTAAAAAGTATCGTTTACTCCTATTACATTAGGAAAGTTATTGTATTTAACGATTTATTTAGAATTAAATAGAATTAAAAAAAGTAACTTTGCTTTTAACACTATAATCAAAAAATTTAAACAATTTATGAAAAAAATCGTAATCGCCTTATCGGTAATGGCTCTTTTAACTTCTTGTGTTTCAAAAAAGAAATATACAGACTTAGAAGCTAGAAATAAAGAAACTCAAGATTTACTAAATACTGCTACGGTAAAATTAAATTCTTGTTTAGAGGAAAAAGCGGGTCTTATGGCTAGAGTTGATGGTTTGAAAGAACACAATCAAACACTAATCACTACATCTAAGGATATGACAATTTTGACTACTAAAGGTGCTCAAAGTATTGAAAAAGCTTTAGAATCTATTAAAGAAAAAGATTTAAAAATTAGTAGAATGCAAGATGCATTAACTAAGAAAGATAGTGTAACTCTTGCTTTAGTGACAAGTTTAAAAAGTTCAGTAGGAATATCTGATCCAGATATCGAAATAAATGTTGAAAAAGGAGTTGTTTTTATCTCTATTGCGGACAAATTATTGTTTAAAACAGGAAGCTATGATGTTACTGATAAAGCTAAAGGTGTTTTAGCTAAAGTTGCAAAAGTAGTTAATGATAAACCAGACTTTGAGTGTATGGTTGAAGGTCATACTGATAATGTTCCACTTAACGGTTCAGGTGTATTGTTAGACAACTGGGATTTAAGTGTTAAACGTTCTACTTCAATTATCCGTGTTTTAACAAACCAATTAGGAGTTAAACCAGAGCAATTGATTGCTGCAGGAAGAAGTTCATACATTCCTTTAGTTGCAAATGATTCTGCTGAAAACAGAGCACGTAACAGAAGAACTCGTATTGTTGTATTGCCAAAAATTGATCAGTTCTACGAAATGATTGAAAAAGAAATGAAAAAGCAAAAACAATAATTAATCCTAGATTAATTTAAATAATAAAACGCCTCAATTTGAGGCGTTTTATTTATGACCAATTTTTAAAACTGATCCAAAAAATATGTTTACATGTTCGTTCCCGTCATAAATAAAAAAAGGCAGATCAAAATGATCTGCCTTTACCTATCCTCAATTCTTCTTTAACAACCAATTAAATATAATTAAGAATAAGATATTGTAATTATTTTTAACTAACTAAGTTTAAATTATTAGTAAACATACTAAATTCTAATATAAAATTACAATAATCTTGCCAATTTTTTGAATTTACTTATAAAATATCTAAACTCCCTTTTCCTTCTCTAATAATAATTGGCTCATCGCCAGATAAATCAACAATTGTAGAACCTACATTATCTCCATAACCACCGTCAATAACTAAGTCTACAAGATTTTGCCACTTCTCAAAAATAAGTTCTGGATCTGTAGTATATTCAATTACATCATCATCATCTCTAATTGAAGTAGATACTATTGGGTTTCCTAGAACCTTTACAATTTCGAGCGCAATAGAATTATTAGGAACTCTAATACCTACAGTAGTTTTCTTTTTGAATTCCTTTGGTAGATTATTATTCCCAGGTAAAATAAAAGTATAAGGACCCGGCAAAGCTCTCTTCAATATTTTGAATGTCGACGTATCAATTTGCCTCACGTAATCTGAAATATTACTTAAATCGTGACAAATAAATGAAAAATTAGCTTTTTCAAGCTTTATACCTTTAATCTTTGCAATTCTTTCTAGAGCTTTAGTATTGGTAATATCACATCCCAATCCGTAAACTGTATCCGTGGGATAAATTATTAATCCTCCGTCTCTCAAAACCTTTACTACTTTGGCTATAGCCGCTTCGTTAGGTTTGTTCTCGTATATTTTTATAAATTCTGCCATTTTTCTCTTTTTTTCTAATTATCAAATTTAAGCAATTTGATTTTAACCTATAATATCCAGTTTTGCGAAGCGAAGTAAGAGCTTCTTAATTCCACCAACTTCAAACTTAATTTCTGCTTTCTTGTCTGCTCCTACGCCTTCTAGATTCACCACTTGTCCTTTGCCAAAACGCTCGTGCATTACAATATTTCCTGCAGTTAATTTATTATCAAATAAATTAGCGCTTCCAGAAGATGCATTGGTAGCAACTGGTTTTAGTCTTCGAACATTAATATCTGGTTTAGAATCACTACTAGATGTAGGTTGCGGAGGAGTCCCACCTACTGGTTTAGCTAAGCGTAATTTAGATTTATCAACATCTCCAAAAATATCACTATCAATCATTGGCTTATAGCGGTAATTATTTTCAGGGGGCGATAAATATTCTAAATACTGACTATCAATTTCTTCGATAAATCGAGATGGCTCACTATCTGTCAATTTTCCCCAACGATAACGCGACTGTGCATAAGTCAAATATGCTTGATGTTCTGCTCGAGTTAGAGCCACATAAAATAAGCGACGTTCTTCCTCCAGTTCACTTCTGGTGCTCATACTCATTGCACTAGGAAACAAGTCCTCTTCCATTCCTACGACAAAAACGTGTGGGAATTCAAGTCCTTTAGCTAAGTGAATTGTCATTAAAGCAACGCGATCTTCATCACTGGTGTCTTTATCTAAATCTGTTGCTAAGGCCACATCTTCCATAAATTCAGACAAAGCTCCTCTCGCTCCGTCGACTTCTTTCTGACCGTCCGTGAAATCCTTTATTCCATTTAAAAGCTCTTCAATATTCTGAATTTTGCCCATTCCTTCTGGAGTAGCATCTTTCTTTAATTCTTGAAGTAATCCTGTTTTTTTAGCTACGTGATCCGTTACGTAGAATGCATCTTGGTTTTCATTTATTGCTTGGAAACTTTGAATCATCGTAACAAAATCTAATAATTTTTGTTTCGTTCCTGAATTCAGTTTTAAATCAATACGTTCTATATTTTGCATCACTTCAAACATCGAGCGCTTGTAATGATTTGCTGCAATGGTCAATTTTTCGATTGTTGTATTACCAATTCCACGAGCAGGATAATTGATCACTCGCATCAACGCCTCTTCATCTTTTGGATTTATAACTAGTCGTAGATAGCATAAAACATCCTTTACTTCTTTTCTTTGGTAGAATGAAAGTCCTCCGTAAATTCGATACGGAATATCTCTTTTTCTCAAAGCATCTTCCATCGCACGTGATTGTGCATTGGTGCGATATAAAATAGCAAAAGCACCGTTGTGTAATTGATTCTGCATTTTCTGCTCCCAGATAGTACTAGCAACAAATCGACCTTCTTCATTATCTGTTAAACTGCGGTGCACTTTTATTTTAGCTCCAAAATCATTTGCAGTCCAAACGACTTTATCTAATTTAACTTTATTCTTATCAATAATAGTATTAGCTGCTTCAACTATGTTTTTAGTAGAGCGATAATTCTGTTCTAATCGATATGTTTTTACTCCCTCGTAATCTTTTTGAAAATTCAGAATATTATTAATATTCGCTCCGCGAAACGCGTAAATACTTTGGGCATCATCTCCTACCACGCAAATATTTTGAAATTTATCGGATAAAGCACGTACAATCAGATATTGTGAGTGATTCGTATCTTGGTACTCATCAACTAAAATGTATCTAAAACGGTTTTGGTATTTTGCAAGAACCTCAGGAAAACGTGTCAGAAGTTCATTGGTCTTTAGTAATAAATCATCAAAATCCATCGCTCCAGATTTAAAACAGCGATCTACATAATTTTGATAAATTTCTCCCATACGTGGCTTTTTGGACATCGCATCTGCTTCTTGCAAATCTGGGTCATTAAAATATGCTTTAACCGTAATTAAGCTATTTTTAAAATTTGAAATTCGGCTTAAAACTTGTTTAGGTTTATATACATCTCTATCCAACTGCATTTCCTTAATAATTCCAGAAATGGCACGTAATGAATCTTGAGAATCATAAATTGTAAAATTAGAGGGATAACCCAAATGTTCCGCTTCTGATCTTAAAATTCGAGCAAAAACAGAGTGAAATGTTCCCATCCAAAGATTTTTAGCTTCACCAACACCAACAATATCAGAGATACGCTTTTTCATTTCGCGTGCCGCCTTATTGGTAAAAGTCAAAGATAAAATACTAAAAGCATCAACTCCTTGATGCATTAGATAAGCAATTCTAATAGTCAACACACGAGTTTTACCAGAACCTGCTCCTGCAATAATTATCATAGGACCCTCTTTTTGTAGAACGGGTTCACGTTGCGCTTCGTTTAGCTGATCAATATATTTATGCATGTGAAATTTTAAATTTTGTTATACAAAAATAGCAATTTAGATCGAGGTTTTCAGTATCAAAAAAGAACAATGAATAATTGATTTCGTTATAAATTTTGGCTGATTGCAGAGAAGAAAAATTATTCTTTTTAATTAATAATTATGTAGTGTTTAAATGTTTTTACCATATAAGATATATAAGAACATTTAAGTTTTAGATGAATCGCGCAAATAATTTTGATAACCATGAATTATTGTAACTATTAGTGTAATATGAAGATCTAAGTATTAGTGCTAATTTGTGAAATTTGTGTCTGTCTTTATTAATAGAGCTTCTAGTCCTTTATTTAAAAAACACATCGTATGCAAAACGAATTAGAGTTCCAATTACAACTACCAAAAAGAAAATTCTAATAAAACTATTTCCCTTGTTAATCGCTAGTTTAGCTCCAAGCCAACCTCCAAGCGCATTACTAAAAGCCATTGGAATCGCAACAGCCCATATAATTTTACCTTTTAATATGAACAGACAAATAGAACCAAAATTTGTCGATAAGTTGACCATTTTGGCATTTGCAGAAGCATGTAAAAAATCAAATCCCATGATAGCTATAAATGCTACAACAAGGAAACTCCCTGTTCCTGGCCCAATAAAACCATCATACAGACCTACTATAAAACTAATTCCTATAGCATTAAAAATTTGGGTACGTGCGGAATGATTTTTTTCTGCATGTTGACCAAAATTCTTCTTTGCGTAGGTATAGATTACTAAGAACGACAAAACCACTAAAAGTAGAGGTTTCATAAAATCATTGCTAACATATGTAAGTAAAGTTGAACCAAGAAAAGCTGACGGAAATGCTAGAAGCATCATAATACTTAATAATTTCCAATTCATATTTACTTTTTTTAGATATTGATAGGCTGCAAATGAAGTTCCACTGAATGCAGGGACTTTTAAAGTTCCTATTACAGTTGAAACCGGAAGATTAGGTAATAAAATAAGTCCCATTGGAGTTTGTATTAGTCCGCCTCCACCCACAATCGCATCTATAAATCCTGCAGCAAAAGCAGCTAAACAAAGTAAAACTAATATGTAAGTTTCCATTAAAATAGTCCGTGTTAAATTTTTGACAGTAAATGGCAAAATTACCATTCGAAAACAGTTATTACTAATTAAATGGCGGCGATTTATAATCTAAAAAGTATATTTGTGCTTTTCAAATTATACTCAAAATGGATTCTACTAGAATAATCGAAATATTAGCTTATTCAATACCGTCACTTATAACTGGTGGCGTGGCGTATTTTCTTTTTATATCTTATTTTAAAGATCAGCAAAATACGCGAAAGTGGTTGTTGCAAAAAGATACGCTTCCTGCTATTTTACCGTTGCGATTACAAGCATACGAAAGAATAACGCTTTTAATGGAACGAATTAATCCTTCGCAAATGATGGTTCGAATAAACCCGCTATCGAATGACAAAGTAGATTATCAAAACTTTGTGATAGCGCAAATAGATCAAGAATTCGAGCATAATTTATCGCAACAAATTTATGTTTCTGAAGAGTGTTGGTCTATAATAATGACAGCAAAAAACGCTACAATTCAAATGATTCGCTTAGCAACTCAAAATGACAAGGTAACAGATGCCGATAGTTTACGTGCTTATGTAGTAAGTGATTTTATCGAAAAACCAACACCAAGTAGTGCAGCACTATCATTTATCAAAAATGAGGTCGGACAATTGTGGTAATGCAGAAAATTCTAGTTAAAAGAAATCTCTAACGTTTGTTTCTCTCATATAATTGACGACCTAATTCAGCTAGAAAAGGCAAACTTACAGTGTCATATTCATAAACATTATCATTAAATATTCCATTATTATTAGCGATGATTGTGGCCGATAACATGAATTCGACCTTGTTTTCTGCATCAACGATGTAAGCGCAGTCTATCATTGTTCCGTAAGCATTTCCAACTTTATTATAAATCTTTATTGACGGAGGAATGTTTTCTTGAGTGTCTCCAAACATAAAAAATTTACAATATCCATCGTAATATTCAGTAGCATCATACCCAGCGTTTTTTGGCAGATTCTGCATTGAATACAATAGAAATTGTCTGTCATTCTCGGTTATTTTGAAACGCTCTTCTTCTTTAAAAGCCTCCGGAAACACAATGCGCTTTAAGGTACTGTGTAAGGACTGCAAAGGATAATAATTTCTCTTAGAGAAGTCGAATGATTCGTTGACCACTTTTCCCTCTCCATTAAGATAGCCAACTCCTTTGTGAGTTCCGCTCAGTTTTAAAGCAGTTACTTCCTGATTTAGTTTCGATGAAAATTCTATTAAAACTTGATCTTCCTTAAATAATGTAGTGGATTTAACTAAAGGGTTTCTTGGATCAACACCAGAAAGTCTATGACTCATTCTAAATGGAGATAAACCTTTCTCTGTCATCTTTTGATTAATGTAATCAAATCGTATAAATTCAAATAAATTAGTGCTAGCCGCATTATCGCTCACTGCAAATACTTTCGAAATTTCGTCAGCAAATTTTAATTTTTCATTGTTTCCTTCAATAGAAAATTCTGTATTTACTGAAGTATTATCAATTGTATTTAATTTTTCTAACGCGAGAATAGCAATTGGAAGTTTTATAGTACTAGCAGGGTAAAAGTAGTTAGTGGTATTAAGATTATAAGTGTAATCTTTGAATGAAACTTTGCCATTCTTATCTCTTATAATTTCAGTGTAAATAATCTGCAGTTCGTGCTGTTTTGCATTATCCATTACACCTTTAATCTTTGGATTAGTTGAATTCAGCACATTTTTTAAATGATTTCTATACGAGCTGCAGCTAAAAATAAAAACTAGAATTAATAATGAAAATATCTTTGTAATTGAACTCATACATTTAAATTTTATTAGAAATAGTAAAATAGTAGCGATTTATTAATCTGCGATCACCTATTATCACTCATTAACTCTGATTTATTTTGGGCATATTCATAACCTTGTTTCCACCATTCTTTCATTACTTTTTTATTGAAAATAAGTGCGTTGTTTGTCAATTTTACAGGCGTATAATATAAATTCAGCTTTACATTCTTATGATTTGCTAATAACTTTCCAATAGCAATATCATGCTTTTCTACTTGGTCTAAGGCAATTCGGAACAGATCAATCATTAGTGAAAAAGGATTTTTACCAACAATAGCCTTTTCTAAATTTACTTCACTTTCTAAAATGACAACATCAATTTCAGTAGCGCCGCGATTGATAGCTTCTCTAATAGGAACTAAACTAGAGAATCCGCCATCGCCATATTCATCATTATTTTTTGTCACTAGGCTCATAAAAGGAATGTAATTACTCGAAATCCAAATCCACTCACAAAATTCAGAATACTTAAAATCGTGTATCGACTTATACTCAGCTTCATTTTTAGAAAGATTTGTAACTGTAATAACAACATCAGTATTTAAAGACTTTAGCTTATTAAAATCAGCCGTATTGAAATTTCTCTTAATGTAAGTCAGCAGTCGATTACTTTCTCCAAATGTTCGCTTTCCCTTTATGTATTGCCAAATGACATTAAAATGATTGATTGTTACGATGTCAACACCGTTTTTCTTTTTTACAATAAAAGGATTTACATTAAAAATTTTCTTCATATCAACATTAGTATAAATGCGATGAATTTTTTCAATATTTCCTAAAGCTAAATGCGGGATTAGTAAACTACCAGTTGAAGTTCCTATAAAAATATCATATTTTCTTTTCTCTACTTCAAGAAGATATTGCGCAACACCGCCTGCAAATGCTCCTTTACTTCCTCCACCCGAAATTACTAATGCTCTCATAAAATTATTATTATTGAATAAAATTGGTAAAATCTAAGATATATTAAAATCTCATTCTTTTAGTAACCGTTCAAGTTGAAACTGCTCATTTTCATTTAATTTGGGAAGGATCCTTTCAAACGAAATTCTCATCTCGCTATTTTTCAATAGTTTTCTAATACTGTCTCTTCCAAATTTAGAAAATTGCCACATATGATGTGTAGTTGCATTAACTAAATTACTCAAAACAACATCATTTATTAATTTAAAAGCTATTAGATTTTCTAAAGCGTTTTGTCGGGTTGTAGCTTCGAAATTTATTGACGAATACTCAATTAATTCACTTATCAAAGCTTCCTTATCATCTGCATAATTTGCTGTTGTAAGCGCTAACGATAACCATAAATTTCTCAAATTATAATCGTTGAAACCTATCCAATTTTTAGACTGATCCAAATATTTAAACCGCTGTAAGGGGAAGTTATTCCAAAGATTGAACAATGCGATTTCTTGTGTCTGATATGATCTGTCGTCTAACAACGATTCATATTCAGCTCTAAAATCTTCTGGTATATTATTTACAGTTCGTGCTACAGCTTGGCGAACTTTTACATTATTAGTCTGCAAAGCTAAAACTAGAAGTTCTTTTTTGTCTTCAAATTTTTCATTATTAATTTGATTTAACACAGCTTCCTTAATAGTGTAATACACATCGGATTGCATAATTTCAGTAAAGTACTTCTTCTTTTCTACCAAAGATTTATTTCTTAATTTATCCACTTCTAGAAAAACAGCTGTTGCTTTATTTTTTTTAAGTAACTTATTCGCTTCTAAAGTATTGAACTCACTTGATTCAAGCCAAACTTTACTAAAACTTTTTAAATCAAAAGACGATACTTTTTTTATTTCAGTAAAGAAATCTTCCGTATTTACTGATTTGAAAGAATTTTTTCTCAAATACGCTTTTACCGCTTTTTTGAATTTTTTATCACCGATCGCTTCTCTTAAAACAAATAAAGCCCAAGCTCCTTTTTGATAAAAAGTTAAAGAACTCGCTTTAGCATTTAAAACAGGAATAGTATCAGATCGTGAAGCAAATTTAAGTTGCTGAGCGGATTCGTATAGTTTAGAGTAAAAGTAATCTTCGCCATATATTTCTCTTTCTGCTAGCAAAGCATAATACGTCGCAAATCCTTCTTGCAACCAATGGTGTTTACTACTCTCGGCGGTTACCAAATCACCAAACCACTGATGTGCTAATTCATGTGCATTTACATTTGTGTAATTTCGATCAGCAAATCCAATTGAATCTACAACATAGCGAGTTGAGAATAAAGTTGAAGAAGTATTTTCCATTCCAGCGTACAAAAAATCACGAACAGGTGTCTGTTTGTAAATTTCCCATGGATACTTCACTCCTATTTCTTTTTCGAGAAAATCAAACATCTTCTTAGAATAGCGATAAGTAGGTTCAAATTTCTCTTTGTCCTTCGGTTCGTAGTACATTTCTAGAGCGATTCCTGAGTGAGATAATTGCTTTTGCTGTCCATATTTTCCAATGGCTAGCATCAATAAATAGGAACTCATTGGTTTTTTCATTCTATAATTCCATACCGACATTCCATTAAATTCTGATTTAAAATCAAGTTTTCCATTCGAGATAATTTGGTACTCTTTATTAAAAACAATATTCAAATTAAAAATCACTTTTTCATTTACATCATCAAAGCTAGGAAACCAATGACTAGTATATTTACCTTGTCCTTGCGTCCATATTTGGAGATTGTTCTTCTCTTCTGAACCAACAAAATAAAGTGTTTGTTTTGGCGTAGCGGAATAAGAAAAACTCAATTTATTTTTTCCTTTTTGGAAAGGGAAAATGATTTGTAATTCTTTCATCGTGTATATAAAATTGACTATTTTACCATTCAATTTTACATTTGAGAATATCATGTTTTGAGCATCAATTTTAATCGTATCAATGGGTTTCAATACTTCAAAATCATAGTAAACATCGCCTGCAATTGATCTGCTAACAGGATTTATAGTAATTTTTCCTAAAACTGATTTAAAATCAGTAAATTGAGTTTGTTGTGCAAAAATGAAAGAAGTTACAAAGAGGAAGAGATATTTCATTGCTATTATTTTATACTAAAAACTCAAAGTTACAATCATTTAATTAAAAAATAAATTGAATAGCGTAAGTTTACAGTTAGAAAACTACAATAAATAACTATTGAAACCAAAAGCCATTTTTAACTGGAGCAGCGGAAAAGATTCTGCTTTAGCATTATACAAAGTAATCCAAAATTCTGAATTTGAAATCTCTTGTTTACTAACTAGCGTAAATCAAGAGTTTCAGCGCATTTCTATGCATGGAGTGCGTGTTGAACTTTTGAAAAAACAAGCAGAAAGTCTCGGAATTCCTCTTGAAATTATGCAAATTCCTGAAACGCCAACGATGGAAGCATATGAAAATGTGATGAATGAAACTTTAATGAAGCTAAAAGATCAAGGAGTAACACATTCTATTTTTGGCGATATTTTGTTGGAAGATTTACGTAAATATAGAGAAGATCAATTATCCAAAATAGGTTTTAAAACTGTATTTCCGCTTTGGCAAATACCAACCATTAATTTAATTCAAGAATTCATAAGTTTAGGATTTAAAACTATTGTCGTTTGTGTAAACGAACGTTTTTTAGATAAAAGTTTTGTGGGTCGAATCATTAATCAGGATTTCATTAATGATTTGCCAGACAATGTAGATGTATGTGGAGAAAATGGAGAATTTCATACCTTTACTTTTGATGGACCAATATTCTCTAAGCCAATTAGCTTTAATATAGGAGATATCGTTTACCGAAAATATGAGCAACCAACACAAGAGGATTCATCTAATTCAGCTTGTGAAACAAGTTCTTTAGATGTTTTTAATTTTGGATTTTGGTATTGTGATTTACTTCCAAAATAATTTTGGTTTATTACTTCGCGACATGCTGAACATTAACGAAACTGCGAAGTATTTTCAAAACTTATCATGAGTACTTTTGTCACGCTGGAAGCGTCTCAATTACGTTGCTGTCTAAAGTTGGGACGCTTCCAGCGAGACAAACTAAAAAGAAAAAGCACAACAGAAAGTGAAGACTATAAAATTATCTCTCCTCATACATTTTAAGCAATTGCGTAACCGTATTCCAATTTCGAATTGTAGCAATTACATTCAATTTTTTCTCAATATATTTTTGATCAAACCGTGTCTTTCCGGCTCCAACAGCGTACTTAATAAAAATTTTATTTCCGTCAATACTAGCTTCATCGGGTTTAAATTGACTAATTCTCAAATCATTCATACTTGTACTCGATAAAGTGGTCGAAATAAAAGCAACATATAACTTTTTAGAATCTACTTCTTTCTCTTTTAAATAAGCATTGTTTTTAAAACAAGCTTCAAGGTCTTGTTTACCAATAACTACAACCGGAACTTCATGACCGAAAATTTTAAAGATTTCTTGCTTAATCTTAAAACCAACTGCTGCTGCATTTTCCTCGTCGGTATCTACAAAAACATTTCCAGATTGAATATAGGTTTCCACATTTCGAAAACCGATATTTTCTAAAGTAGTCTTAAGAGCATCCATTTTGATCATACTGTGACCAGAAACATTGATGCCACGAAGAAGTGCGAGATGAGTTGTCATTTTTTAAATTTTATTTTAGCAAAGATATTGTGTTTAAAAGGAAATTTTACAATAATTCTACTACTTGAAAAGGATTATGTTATTTGGGGATTGCTAAACTATCTGTTCAATATTGAAATTTTACTTTTTTATGTTTCATCTAAGAAAGTTATGAAGTAGAAATGAATTTCAAATAGTCTTATTTTATATATTTAGATAAAATCACTAAAAAGGCTATTATTGCAATATTTTTCTTTGTAAAATACACCAATTTTCAAAATTAAAAACAAAGAACTATCTTCGCACGATGCAGCAAAACCTACTACTTACTCCCATAGAATTCCTAAAAGGTGTCGGCCATAATCGGGGCGAATTGCTACGTAAGGAGTTAGGGATTTATAAGTATTCGGATTTGGTCAACTTTTTTCCAAATAGATATATTGATCGAACGCGTTATTACAAAATTAATGAGCTACAGAATAATGGTGCTGAAGTTCAAATTATTGGGAAAATAATAAACGTTAAAACAGTTGAATTTGGTAAAAACCAAAAACGCCTCGTCGCAACCTTCGTTGATGATACGGGACAAATGGAATTGGTTTGGTTTCAAGGTCATAAGTGGATTCGCGAAAGCTTGAAAGTGAATGAAGTCTGCGTGATTTTTGGAAAATGTACTTCCTTTGGAAATATGTTTAACATGGCACATCCGGAAATCGAACTAATGGCGGAGCACAAACAAAGTCTGCGTTCTGCAATGCAACCCGTTTATCCATCGACTGAAACTTTGACTAATCGCGGGGTTTCAAATAAAGTCATCAATAAAATGATGCAGCAATTGTTTATTGAAACTCAGACATTGTTTATCGAAACATTGCCCGACTACTTGATTTCAGAATTAAAATTGATTTCTAAAAAAGAAGCTTTATTCAACATTCACTTTCCAAAAAGCCCAGAAATCTTGGCCAAAGCAAAATTTAGATTGATTTTTGAAGAATTGTTTTTTATTCAATTGCAGTTAATTACTAAAAATCTCATCCAAAAACATAAAATAAAAGGACATCCCTTTACTAAAGTCGGTGAATATTTCAATGACTTTTATCAAAATCATTTGCCTTTCGAATTGACTAATGCGCAAAAAAGAGTAATAAAAGAGATTAGAAACGACATGGGTAGCAATGCCCAAATGAACCGATTATTGCAAGGAGACGTAGGTTCTGGTAAAACTATTGTCGCATTTATGAGTATGCTTTTAGCATTAGATAATGGCTTCCAAGCGTGCTTGATGGCACCAACAGAAATTTTAGCCAATCAGCATTTTATCGGTTTATCTGAATTAGCAGAAAGCGTGAATATCAACATTCGAATTCTTACAGGTTCAACTAGAATTGCACAACGCAGAATAATTCATGAGGAACTGGAAAACGGTACTTTAGATATTCTTATTGGAACGCATGCTTTAATAGAAGATAAAGTGAAATTTAAAAATTTAGGTCTTGCTGTCATTGATGAACAACATCGTTTTGGGGTAGAGCAACGTTCTAAATTGTGGAAAAAAAATACAATTCCACCACACGTATTAGTAATGACCGCCACTCCTATTCCTCGTACTTTAGCGATGAGTTTGTATGGTGATTTAGACATTTCAGTAATTGACGAGCTGCCTCCCGGTAGAAAACCAATTCAAACAGTACATCGTTTTGATAGCAATCGATTGAAAGTTTGGAAATTTCTGAGAGATGAAATTGCTTTAGGAAGACAAATTTATATCGTTTATCCTCTTATTCAAGAATCCGAAAAAATGGATTATAAAGATTTGATGGATGGTTATGAGAGTATTTCAAGAGATTTTCCACTTCCGCAATATTCAATTTCTATTTTGCATGGAAAGATGAAACCAGCAGATAAAGATGCTGAAATGAAACGCTTTTATGAAGGCAAAACAAATATAATGGTGGCTACAACGGTTATTGAAGTTGGCGTTAATGTTCCTAATGCGAGTGTAATGATAATCGAAAGTGCTGAACGTTTTGGATTATCACAGCTTCATCAACTTCGCGGTCGTGTGGGACGTGGTGCCGAACAAAGTTATTGCATCTTGATGACGAGCCATAAAATGAGTACCGATAGCAAGACAAGAATGGAAACAATGGCTCGAACGAATGATGGTTTCGAAATTGCCGAAGTAGACTTAAAACTACGAGGTCCCGGAAATCTTATGGGAACTCAGCAAAGTGGTGTACTAAATTTACAAATCGCTGATTTAGTCAGAGATCGCGATACTTTGGCATTAGCCAGAAATTATGCCATGAAATTATTGAAGGAAGATGCTGCTATGCAAAAGCCAGAACATGCGTCCTTACGTGCAGTTTACATCGAAATGACTAAGAAAAAAAATATCTGGAATTATATTAGCTAATATTTTTTTACAACATAATTAAACCTTTATCATTTTTTACAGTCTTGTTCAATTGAAGTTTTAGGAACTTTAGGTGGCTAATTTTGTGTTTTAATTAATATTTGTATGTACAAACGTTAAATAATATTTAACAAATTCACTATTTAAGATTCTAAAAACTAAATTTGTTTTTTTGAAATAATTAGATTGCTTTTTATTCTTACTTTATAACTTTAAATATGAAAATTAAATACCTAGTTTACACTTTACTAGCCGTTGGAATTATTGGCTTTATTGGTTACAGAATTAACTCAAATAGTAACAAAGCAGGAGATTCTAAAGGTCCAAAAGGCAAGTCTAAAGCAATGACTTTGACTGGAATCGTTGTTAAATATCAAACATTTGATAATAACTTATCCCTTTCTGGTTCTATCGAAGCAAACGAGCAAGTTGAAATTCGTAGTGAAGTTTCAGGTATAGTTGAAAGTATTTATTTTAAAGAAGGAAGCAATGTTAGTAAAGGACAAGTTCTTTTTAAAGTTAATGATATTGAATTAAGAGCTCAATTAAGACAATCCTCTACTAAAGAAGGTCTAGCCTCTGAAAACGAGAGAAGAGCAAAATTACTATTGCAAAAAGAGGCAATAAGTCAAGAAGAATATGACTTAGCAAGAGCCGATTTAAAATCTGCACAAGCCCAAAGTCAGTTGATACAAGCCCAAATCGCAAAAACATCTGTAAGAGCGCCATTTTCTGGTAAAATTGGCTTGCGTTCTATTTCTCCTGGAACTTATATTACGCCAGCAATTTTAGTAACAAAACTAGTTAATACAGGAAAATTAAAAATTACTTTTTCGATCCCTGAAAAATACGCAACTCAAGTTAAAACAAACACTACTATTAGCTTTAAAGTTGCAGGTTCAGAACAAAGATATACAGCAAAAGTGTATGCGATTGAGCCAGAAATAGCCGTAGCCACTAGAACTTTACAAGTTCGTGCTATTGCAGAGAATAAAGATGGTAAATTATTACCGGGAACTTTTGCAGACGTAGAATTACCGTTAGATATTATAAAAGACGCGATTGTTGTTCCTACTGAAGCGATTATTCCAGTCCAAAATGGAAAGAAAATTTTTATTTCTAATAACGGTTTAGCGAAAGAATTAATGATAGAAACCGCTACAAGAACAGAAACTTCGGTTTTAGTACTTTCAGGTTTGAAAGAAGGTGATACCGTTATTACAAATGGTGTGATGGCATTAAAAAATGATGATCCCGTTAAAGTTATAGTAAAATAGATTTCGCAATTAGATTTTAATTTTAATCTAAAAACCAACAATCAAAATAAAAATTTAAATGAGTTTATCAACTACAAGTATTAGAAGACCAGTAATGACCATAGTGATCAATTTGGCCATTGTGTTATTCGGATTAATAGGATATACTTTTTTGGGTGTTCGAGAATTTCCATCAATTGATCCTGCTCAAGTTTCTATTCGTACCAATTATGCTGGTGCAAATGCTGATATCATCGAATCCCAAATTACAGAACCTTTAGAGAAGGCAATTAACTCAATTGACGGAATTCGAAACGTAACTTCTTCGAGTGCGCAAGGAAGTAGTAATATTACGATCGAATTTAATCTGGATAAAAATCTTGAAGACGCCGCCAATGATGTTCGTGATAAAGTGTCACAAGCAGTGCGTAATCTTCCACAAGATATTGACTCTCCTCCTGTTGTTTCCAAGGCTGATGCCAATGGTGAAGCAATTATTTCGATGACAGTTCAGAGTGATACGCGAAGCGCACTAGAACTTAGTGATTATGCTGAAAATGTAATTTCCCAACGTTTAGAAACAATTCCTGGCGTGAGTGGTGTCCAAATTTGGGGACAAAAACGATACGCAATGCGTTTGTGGATTGATCCAATTAAATTAGCATCTTACGGCTGCACGGTTTCAGAAGTAAGAGAGGCCTTGAATAAACAAAATGTTGAATTACCTTCTGGAAAACTGACAGGCGCTAACACCGAATTAACAGTAAAAACTGTTGGTAATCTTTCTACTGCCGAGGAATTTAATAATATCATTATACGTTCTGAAGGAGATAAAATTGTTCGTTTAAGTGATATTGGAAGTGCTAGTATAGGTCCTGAAAATATTGAAACTAAAATGACACAATCTGGTACTCCTCTTGTTGGTGTTGCGATTGTTCCTTTACCTGGTGCCAATTATCTAGATATATCTAAAGAATTTTACAAAGTTTTTGAAGCCTTGAAAAAGGATTTACCGCAAGACATAAAATTAAATATAGCGATCGATAACACTATTTTTGTTAAAAGATCCGTTATTGAAGTAGCGGAAACACTGGGGATTTCGATTATTTTAGTAATCTTAATTATCTTTTTATTCTTTAGAGATTGGGCGATTGCATTTAGACCACTAATTGATATTCCGGTTTCATTAATTGCTACCTTCTTTATAATGTGGCTTTTTGGATTCTCGATCAACGTATTGACTTTACTAGCCATTGTTCTTGCAACAGGACTTGTAGTTGATGATGGAATTGTTGTTACCGAAAATATTTTTAAGAAAGTTGAAGAAGGAATGACTCCAATCGAGGCTGCAATTAAAGGTTCAAATGAAATATTCTTCGCTGTAATTTCGATTTCCGTAACCTTAGCAGCTGTATTTTTACCTGTTATTTTCCTCGAAGGATTTGTCGGGCGGCTATTTAGGGAATTTGGCGTCGTGATTGGCGCCGCTGTTCTTATTTCAGCCTTTGTATCACTAACGTTAACTCCTATGTTGAACGCGTACTTGATGAAAGGTGGCGAACAAAAGAAATCAAATTTTTATCTTAAAACAGAGCCTTATTTCCAGAAATTGAATAAAGGATATGCGGATTCACTATCTAATTTCATGAAAAGAAAGTGGCTGAGTTTCCCTATTTTATTCGTTTGTTTTGGACTGATTTATTTGTTTTTTAATTTATTACAAAAAGAGACAGCGCCTTATGACGATCGAAGTAGTTTTGTGATGCGTATGACTACTCCAGAAGGTTCTTCTTATGAGTATACTGACCGATTCATGCAAGAAATATCTAAATTAGTGGATGATTCTATTCCTGGAAAAAAGGTGAGTTTAGTTATTACCTCTCCTGGTTTTGGATCTTCATCTGTGAATAGTGGATTTATCCGTGTTTCATTAGTCGATCCTGGTGAAAGAACTGACTCTCAGAAAGAGATTGCCGAGAAACTTACAAAATGGACCAAGCGTTATCCCGAGGCTAAAACATCCATTATCGAACAGCCAACTATCGCTGTAAATAGACGTGGTGGTTTACCAATACAATATATAATTCAAGCACCGAATTTCGAGAAATTGAGAGAAAAAATTCCAATTTTTATGGATGAAGCTGCTAAAAATGAGACTTTCTCCATTACTGATGTGAATTTAAAATTCAACAAACCTGAAATTAATGTAACAATAGATCGCGAAAAAGCAGAAAGTTTAGGGATTTCAGTAATTGACATTGCACAAACGTTGCAACTCTCTTTAAGTGGACAGCGTTTTGGTTACTTTATGCGAAATGGAAAGCAGTACCAAGTAATTGGTCAGTTTGATCAAAAAGATCGATCTAAACCTCTTGACTTAACTTCGATGTTTGTTAAAAACAAGAAAGGTGAATTAATCCAGATGGACAACGTTGTTAATGTGGAAGAGCAAAGTAATCCGCCGCAATTATACCATAACAATAGATATCTCTCGGCGACTGTTTCTGCAGGTCTTGCTCCTGGTAAAAGTATCAATGATGGAATTGATGCGATGAATGAAATAAAAGCCAAAGTTTTAGACGATACCTTCACTACTGATTTAGGTGGAGAATCTCGAGATTTTGTTGAAAGTAGTTCGAATACAGCATTTGCTTTTGGACTAGCATTATTATTAATCTTCCTAATCCTATCAGCACAGTTTGAAAGTTTTATAGATCCATTCATTATTATTTTAACAGTGCCAATGGCAGTGGCAGGTGCTCTGTTCTCGTTATGGTTATTTAACCAAACGTGGAATATCTTTAGCCAAATTGGAACCGTCATGCTAATTGGTCTAGTAACTAAAAACGGAATATTAATTGTCGAATTTGCCAATCAACTCCGAGAGCAAGGAAAACCAAAATTAGAAGCCATTTTGGAAGCTTCAGAAGCAAGATTACGTCCTATTTTAATGACGAGTTTAGCAATTTCTCTAGGTGCACTTCCTATTGCGATATCTTTTGGTGCAGCTTCTACAAGTAGAATGGGAATGGGAGTTGTAATCGTAGGAGGAACAATTTTCTCTTTGGTCTTAACTTTGTTTGTTATTCCTGCGCTATACTTAATGTGGTCTAAAGCGAGAAAGCATTATCCAGAGTTTGACCATATTGAAGAATATGAAAAAGACGTTAATTAATAAAGAGGAATAGATATATCACGAAAAGTAAAACTTACAACTTAAATGTCTAAAAACACTTTTCGTGTCCAACAAAATATAATTATGACACATAATAAAATAATATTTCGAAGTTTGATTGTGCTATTCTTTTTTGCAGTTAATGTTAACGCACAAGAAGTATTAACAATAGAAAATGCTGTAAAAATCGCATTGGAAAACAACTACGAAATAAAAATTGCATCTAATAATTCATTAATTAGTAAAACCAACGTTACTTCAGGTAACGCAGGAATGCTTCCTAAAGCTACTGCAACAATCGTTGATAATAACGGAATCCAGAATCTTTCTCAAACACGTGCTGACGGTACGGTGACCACTTTGAATAATGGAAAAAGTAGTAATTTGAATTATGGTGTTGGTTTAGACTGGACCATTTTTGATGGTTTTAAAATGTTTGCGAAACTAGATCAATTGAAAGAACTTCAAAAGCTAGGCGAAGCGCAACTTAAAATGACGATAATCACAAAGATAAGTGATGTAAACGCAACCTATTTTGATCTTGTGCAGCAGCAACAACAGTTAGCAGCCTTAGACACTACAATTGTAATTTCGAACCAGCGTTTAAATTTGGCTCAAAATAGATTCTCCATTGGAAAAGCATCTAAGTTGGAAGTTTTAAATGCGCAAGTCGATTTAAATACTGATAAAGTAGCATTACTTAGACAAAAGGAATTATATGCAAACACTAAAATTGTTTTAAATCAGATCCTTGCAAGAGATGTCAAGACAGATTTTAATGTTGTTGATTCAATAACAGTTGATTCTACTTTACTACTTCCCCAATTAACGGAGTTAGCAGAAAAACAAAATCCACAATTAGAAGCTCAAATTATAAATAGAAAAGTAGCAGAATTACAATTAAAACAAATTAAAGGAACTCGATATCCAACTGTTAGACTAAACACGGGCTACAATTTTTCAGAAAGTCAGTCTAGCCTTGGCTTTACAACAGAATCTTCTGCGAGAGGTTTGAACTATGGTTTTAGTGCTTCGTTAAATTTATTTGATGGTTTTGCACAGAATAGAAATGAACAGATTGCTAAAATCCAAATTGATAACTCTAAACTAGCTTTTGATCAGCAAAATGAGCAACTTTATTCTCAATTAGCGACTTCATATCAAACGTATATGACAAATCTAGAGCTGATTGATTTAGAAGAGAAAAATGAGGCTATAGCCAATCAAAATTTAAATATCACACTAGATAAATTTAAAATTGGTACTATTACTACTCTTGAGTTCAGAACAGCACAATTAAATTATGTGAATGCAAAAGTTCGTTACAGCAACGCACAATTTCAAGCTAAATTATCAGAAATCGCGTTAAAAGAGCTAGCAGGAACAATTTCATTTTAACGTTAATCAAATGATTAATTTTTGTTAATTAGTAAATTCATTTGTAATCCATACTATTATTTTCCTTAAATTTAAACTTCGCCTTTTTTAAGTTTAAATCTATGAATAGTAATCGTGCCTTTATACATCCTCCATCATTATCAAATGAAAAATCATTAAAAACATTAGTGGAGAATAGAACCGTTTATTCCCTAAATCACTGTGAGTTAAATATTTTTGAGACATATGAACCTACTCAATCAGTACCATTAAAATTCAATGACTTTGTGGTTACGAGCATGTTGAGAGGAAAGAAGGTAATGCATCTTTTTGACGATCCCAGTTTTGTTTATTTACCAGGAGAAACAGTAGTTATTCCTTCTAATGTGGAAATGAAAATTGACTTTCCTGAAGCTTCTAAAAACAATCCTACACAATGTTTAGCTTTGGCGATAGACCATGCTAAGATTACAAACACTTTACACTATTTAAACGAAAGGTATCCTAAGGAGGGAAATTCGAATTTCTGGCAACTCAACTATCAAAATTACTTCTTTTACAATAATGTGGAATTAGCTTCTACAATCAATAAATTGATAAAAGAATGCATGAGTACTTCGATTACCAAAGATGTATTAGCTGATTTAACTTTACAAGAATTATTGATTCGGATTATCCAAACTCAAACTGCGAAAGCAATTAACGATGGTGAATACAGCGATCCGAAAAACCCAATCACACAAGTTGTAGAATTCATTCGATCCAACTTAAAGGAAAACATAAGTTTAAAGAATCTCAGCGAAAAGGCTTGTATGAGTACCACTTCATTTTATCGACTATTCAAAAGAGAATTAGGAATGAGTCCTATCGAATTTGTGATTAGCGAAAAAATTAGATGCGCTAAGCAACTACTGAAAAATCCAACGATTCAAATTAATGAGGTTTGCTATTTATCAGGATTTGAAGATTCTAATTACTTTATACGATTATTTAAAAAACATGAAGGAATTACTCCTAAGCAATACCAAGCACTTTATATAATCAACTAATCTTACTCTATAAACTTTAATGGTTCTAGAGATAGCTCCTCTTCCGGCGTGAAGATTCTATATTCAATACGGAATGTTTTTTTTAATGGCGTTTCTAAGGAAAAACCTCCTACTCCAAATGCATCAATGACATCTAAAGTAAAGTGAGAATGTTTCCAATATTCGAATAAATCATTGTCCACCCAAAACTCTGTATCCTCAATTGTACCAATGCATACGTCACCCATGCGCTGATAAAAACCACCTTTTTCAAAACATTGCGGCTGAGTTCCTTCACAACATCCACCGGCTTGGTAAAACATCAAATCACCGTGCTTTTCTTGTAAAATTTTTATTAATTCTACTGCTTTTTCTGTAGCGTCAATTCTTCTTTTCATAGGATTTAATTTTAAAATAAAACCTGGTAAATTTTACAATCTACCAGGTTTATGATTAACCAATAATCATTACTATTAAAAGAAACCTAATTTATTCTTATTATAAGAAATCAACATGTTTTTAGTTTGGCGATAATGTCCCAACATCATCTTGTGATTCTCACGTCCAATACCAGATTGTTTGTAACCACCAAAAGGAGCTCCAGCAGGATAAGAATGGTACTGATTGATCCAAACACGTCCAGCTTGAATAGCTCTAGGAACTTGGTAAATTTCGTGCGCATCACGAGTCCAAACTCCAGCACCTAATCCATACATAGAATCATTTGCAATAGCAATAGCTTCTTCAGTGGTTTTAAAAGTCGTTACTGCCAATACTGGTCCAAAAATCTCTTCTTGGAAAATACGCATTTTATTATTCCCTTTAAAAAGCGTTGGTTTAATGTAATAACCACCTGCAAGTTCGCCACCTAGATGATTTTCCTCACCGCCCGTTAAAACTTCTGCACCTTCTTCTTTACCTAATTTTATATAACTAAGAATTTTTTCTTTTTGAACTAATGAGGTTTGAGCTCCCATTGTAGTTGTTTTATCCAATGGATTCCCCATTATTATTGCTTCCGTTCTCTCGATAACTCTCGCAATAAATTTTTCATAAATATCTTCATGCACTAAAAGTCTTGAAGGACATGTACATATTTCTCCTTGGTTGAATGCAAATAATACAGCACCTTCAATCGCTTTGTCATAAAATGCATCATCGGCATCCCCTACTGACTTCATAAAAATATTTGGAGATTTTCCACCTAATTCTAATGTTACTGGAATTATATTCTCAGTTGCATATTGCATCACTAACCTTCCTGTTGGAGTTGAGCCTGTGAATGCAGCTTTAGACACTTTTTTATTCGTTACCAATGCTCTTCCTAGTTCAGCACCAAAACCATTCACGATATTTATTACACCAGCAGGAAGCACATCTGATATCAATTCCATCAATATTAAAATGGAAATTGGTGTACTTTCTGCAGGTTTTAAAACCACTGTATTTCCAGCTGCAAGCGCTGGTGCTAATTTCCAAACAGCCATTAAAATTGGAAAATTCCATGGAATTATTTGTGCAATAACACCTAAAGGTTCGCTTAAAGCAATAGAAACTGTATCCTCATCAAGCTCTGTAATTGAACTTTCTTCTGCTCTAATTACACCAGCAAAATATCTAAAGTGATCTGCTGCATATGGCATGTCAGCAGCAAGTGTCTCGCGAATTGCTTTTCCATTATCTACCGTTTCAATAGCGGCTAAATATTCCAAATTGTCTTCAATAATTTGCGCTATCTTGTTTAAAACGGTACTTCTCTCTGTAGCGGATGTTTTTCCCCAGGTTTGGAAGGCTTCGTGCGCTTTATCAACTGCAAAATCCACATCTACTTTAGTCGAATGTGCTGCTCTAGTAAACACTTTTCCATCTATGGGAGAAACAACATCAAAATACTGTCCGCCAATAGGTGGAACAAATTCTCCTCCTATAAAATTATCATACTTTGCCTTGAATTCAGGCCTTTTAACTATATTTCCCATACCATTAAATATTTTATTTTCTCAAATTTAGCTCTGAATTTCTTAACGTAATAGCACTATTCATTCAAGTAGTAGCATTAAATTTTCAAATGTGTTTTTTTAAAGTTATTATCTTAATATATTCTCATTTATTTGCTTTTTTGTTTAGCAATTATTTGTTTGGAATGGCTCAAAATTTTTATAAATGGTTACAAAAAAGCAAAAATTTTGTTTCTTTCTACAGTATGCAATCCTTATATTTGCACTCTCAATAAAATCGTAAAATGAAAATATCGTACAACTGGTTAAAGCAATTCATTAAAATAGACTGTAAATCAGAAGAGACTGCAGCTTTGCTAACAGATCTAGGTCTTGAGGTGGAAATTGTTGAGAAATATCAATCCGTAAAAGGTGGATTAGAAGGAATTGTTGTTGGACATGTACTCACTTGCGTTCAGCATCCAGATGCCGACCGATTGAAAATAACTACGGTAGATTTAGGTACAGGAACTCCATTGCAAATTGTATGTGGAGCTGACAATGTTGCTGCGGGACAAAAAGTGCCTGTTGCTACAATTGGAACTGTATTGTATGATAAAGAAGGAGTTTCTTTTACTATCAAAAAAGGAAAAATTCGTGGACAGGAAAGCCACGGAATGATTTGCGCTGAAGACGAACTAGGTTTAGGTGAAAGTCATGACGGAATTATGGTTCTCGATGAAGCATTGATTCCAGGAACTCCAGCCGCGACGGTTTTTAAAATTGAAAATGATGAAGTTTTTGAAATTGGATTAACGCCAAATCGTGCCGATGCAATGAGTCATTTAGGAACAGCACGTGACTTGCGAGCAGGAATGCAGCAAAAAGGTATTAATGTCGAATTAATAACACCTTCTGTTAGTAATTTTAGAGTTGATAAAAGAACACTAAAAATCGACATTGATGTCAAAGAGCCAAAGCTTGCTCCTAGATATTGTGGTGTAACTATTTCAGGTATTGAAGTTAAACCTTCTCCAGCTTGGTTACAAAATAGATTAAAATCAATTGGATTAAATCCAAAAAATAATATTGTAGATGTTACTAATTATGTATTACACGAATTAGGTCAACCACTACACGCATTTGACGCATCAAAAATAAACGGTAAAATCGTAGTACAAACGCTTCCTGCAGGAACTAAATTTGTTACTCTAGATGATATCGAAAGAACATTGCACGAAGAAGATTTGATGATCTGTGATGAGAAAGGTCCGTTATGTTTAGCAGGAGTTTTTGGTGGTAAAAAGTCAGGAGTTTCAGAAAACACAACTTCTATTTTCTTAGAAAGCGCTTACTTTAATCCAATAAGTATTCGTAAGTCGGCTAAGAGACATCAATTAAATACTGATGCTTCTTTTAGATTTGAAAGAGGTATTGATCCAACTATTACGGAATACGCTCTCAAACGCGCAGCTTTGCTGATTCAAGAAGTTGCAGGTGGAGAAATCACATCTGATGTTCTTAATGTTTATCCTAAGAAAATTGAAGACTTTACAGTTTTTCTAAACTTTAGTAAAGTAGCCAAAATTATTGGAGAAGAATTACCAAAAGATACAATCAAGAAAATATTAGTTTCCTTAGATATTAAGGTAAATAGTTTTTCTGACGCTGGATTAGGATTAACAATTCCTGCTTACAGAGTAGATGTACAAAGAGAAATTGATGTAATAGAAGAAATTCTAAGAGTTTATGGCTACAACAATATTAACTTTTCGAAAAAAGTAAATGCTACTGTTTCTAATTCTCCTAGAAATGAAGATTATAAGGTTCAAAATGTAATTGCTACTCAATTAAATTCTCAAGGATTTAATGAAATGATGGCAAATTCCTTGACGACAGCTTCATACATTGAACTTTCATCGGAATTAAATGCATCTCATAATGTAACTATGTTAAATCCGTTAAGTGCTGATTTATCTACAATGAGACAGTCCTTATTATTTTCAGGATTAGAAGCAGTGTCCTATAACATCAATAGAAAGAATGCGGATTTAAAATTATTTGAATTCGGAAAAACCTACCACAACTATCTTGCTGGTTACGAAGAGAAAAAACATCTAAGTATGTTTTTGACTGGAGATAGAAATCAAGAGAGTTGGACTCAAGCAGAAAAGCCATCTGATTTCTTTTTGTTTAAAGGATATGTGAGTGGAATACTTTCGAGATTAGGTATTTCAAAAACACAAAATGTACCAGCAACTTCAGATGTATTTTCAGAAGCAATCGCTATTGGATATGGTACGGAAACATTAGTTGAGCTCGGAGTTGTTAAAAAATCAATTTTGAAACACTTTGGAATTAAACAAGAAGTATTCTACGCTGATTTTAATTGGGCTTTAATTCTAAAACTTGTTACAACTAAAATTAAATACACTGAAATTCCAAAATATCCAGAGGTTACTAGAGATTTAGCTTTACTAATTGATCAAAGTGTAACATATGAAAGTATCTATAGTGTTGCAAAACAGACAGAGAAATCATTTTTAAAAGACATTAGCTTATTTGATGTATACGAAGGAAACAATCTTCCTGAAGGTAAAAAATCATACGCTTTACGCTTTACAATTCAAGATTGTTCAAAAACTTTGACTGATACTCAAATTGATAAAATCATGAGTAAATTGCAAAATAATTTTGAAACTGAACTTGGAGCAAGTTTAAGATAATTTTTTTTTTTTTGAAATCCCATTCGCTTCGGTGAATGGGATTTTTTTATACAAAAAAGGCTCTGCAAATTTTGCAGAGCCTTTTTAACTAATAAAACACCAACCTATAATCAACAATTAACTTTTTGGTAAAACCACTGCGTCAACAACGTGAATTACACCATTTGATTGGTTTACATCAGCAATAGTTACTTTAGCGCTTTTTCCGTTTTCATCTGTGATGTATAACGATTTTCCTTTCATCCATGCTGTTAATGTACCACCACTAATAGTTTTCAAAGTTGCTTTTCCTTTACCCATTTTGATAGCTTTTGCTATGTCCATTGAATTCATTTTTCCTGCAACAACATGATACGTTAATATTGTTTGTAACATTTTTAAATTTTCTGGCATCAATAAAGTTTCAACTGTTCCTTTTGGCAATTTATCAAATGCTGCATTTGTTGGAGCAAAAACCGTGAATGGTCCTTTACTTTGTAATGTCTCAACTAATCCTGCTGCTTTTACTGCTGCAACTAGCGTAGTGTGATCTTTAGAATTTACAGCGTTCTCAACGATGTTTTTTGTTGGATACATCGCTGCTCCACCAACCATTACTGTTTTTTGAGCGAATGATGTAGCTCCAAATACTAATGCTATAAAAGCAACTGATAAAAATTTTCTAGTGTTCATAATAATCTATTTTTTTAAGTTATATAAAGTCATTTACGCACTAAGATTGAGTTTGGTTTTAAAAAAACGAAAGTATTTTTCAAATTGCTGAATATCATATATTTATAAACAAAATATTTTAATCTCCTGAAAATAAAAAATACTCAAATAGCCCCGATTGTAGCGGCATCCTTTAATAAGGCATCAAGCCTTATTAAAGATATAGCGCAAAGCGGGACTAATAGTGAATAGAAAGCAAATGGCTGTGCTACTAAATACCACGAAATTATATAAAAAAAGCCTCACGGTTGTGAGGCTCTAAATAATCATAAAATTCAATTAAGTATTATTTTCAATTTTCGATCTAAAGTTAATTAATACTGTTTAAGTCTAGTTATGTTTATTACTCATCGTAAAAATCATTTTCCCTCCTTTTACAATTTCACTATGGTCAATAGAATAATTATTTACAGGTTTGCCATTTAATGTAATATTCTTGACAAACACATTTTTGTCAGATTGATTTTTTACTACTATCTCAAAAGTTTTACCATTTTCTAAATTAATCTTAGCATTATTCACCAATGGACTTCCAATAGAATATTCAGAAGAACCTGGCGCAACGGGATAAAAACCCATACTACTAAATATGTACCAAGCACTCATTTGGCCGCAATCGTCATTACCTCCTAGACCATCTGGCGTCGGTTTATATTGCATTTTCATAATATTTCGAACTTGAGCCTGAGTTTTCCAAGGCTGATATGTCCAATTGTATAAATATGCTACATGATGTGCAGGTTCATTTCCATGTACGTAACCACCAATAATTCCGTCACGGGTTATATCTTCTGTTTCCGCAAAGAAAGAATCTGGCAAATGCATAGTAAATAAGTTATCTAGTTTTTTTGTAAATATGCTTTTGCCTCCCATCGTATCAATTAATGCCGTAGGATTATGAGGTACAAAAAAGCTATAATTCCAACTATTACCTTCAATGAATCCTTGACCATGTGTACTTAATGCGTCAAATTCCTTTTTAAAAGTTCCATCAGCAAGTTTTGGACGCATAAAACCAACTGAAGCATCGTAATTGTTTTTCCAATTATCAGCGCGTTTGATAAATTCATTGTAGATATCTTGTCGGTTAAGTTTTTCAGCTAGTTGCGCTATTGTCCAATCATCATAAGAATACTCTAATGTATTTGAAACGGAAATATCTGTTTTCTCAGCAGCAATATATCCCTTATCAATATAGTCACCAATATTCTCGTAACTTCGCTTTCGTGCTGTTGCTACGCAAGCGTCTAATGCCTTGTTTGCATCACCTTTGTAACTTCCTTTAATAATCGCATCTGCAATCACAGAAACACTATGATAGCCGCTCATACACCAATTATCATTAGCATAGTGACTCCATATCGGTAACATTTTCAGTGTGCTTTGGTTGTAATGTTCTATCATCGATTGTACCATATCACTATTGCGATTAGTTTGAACCAAATTAAATAAAGGGTGCAACGCGCGGTAGGTATCCCATAAAGAAAAAGTAGTGTAATTTGTAAATCCAGCTGCTTTATGCACCTCTTGATCTAAACCTTTATATTCTCCATTAGTATCCATATAAGTCGTTGGACTAATAAAAGCATGGTACATTGCGGTATAAAAATTAATTTTGTTGTCATTAGAAGCGTCAATTACAATTTTATTTAATTCATTATTCCAATTTTCTTGCGTCTGAAGTTTTACTTTTTCAAAATCCCAATCTGGTATCTCGTTTTGCATATTTTCAATTGCATTTTTTTGACTCACGGGTGACAAAGCAAATTTAATTTTTACTTTTTCATCTTCTTCTGTATCAAAATCAAAATACATTCTGATTTTTTTACCCGCTATTTCTGGAAAATTTTGTTCTTGATTAAATTTTCTCCAAAAACCACGATAGATTTGCTTCGTATCAAAATTTTTCTGACCATAACCTTTAAAAGGTTTTGAAAAACTCATTGCAAAATATACAGTTCTTGTCCTACCCCATCCGTTAGTTTGTTTATAACCTGTTACTAAAGTATCATTAACAACTCGCACAAATGTCCATACATTTTTATCCTCATAATTATAAATACCGGCCATTAAATCTAATATTATATGAGCATCGTTAGTTTTTGGAAAGGTATATTGATGCATTCCAACACTTGTAGTTGCTGTTAATTCAGCTAAAATATTATCATCATCGAGCTTTACTTTATAGTAGCCAGCTTCAGCGACCTCATTTTTATGCGAAAATGAAGATCTAAAACCAGACAGTGGCTTATCTGCTGTTCCAGGATTTAATTGCAATTTTCCAACAGTTGGCATGATTTGGAAATCACCCAAATCTGAATGACCTGTTCCACTAAAATGTGTATGACTAAAGCCCACAATCGTTTTATCGTCATATTGATAACCTGCGCAGTATTTATAAACATCTGGATTGTATTTCCCGTTTACTGCATAAGGAATTGTATCTGTATCAGGACTTAATTGCACCATCCCAAAAGGCGATGTAGCACCAGGATAAACGTGACCCATGCGCTGAGTGCCAATGATAGGTTTAACATATTGAACAAGATTTTCCTTTTGGGCAAAAACCACTATTGATATAAGGCAGGTAATTATGGATGCTATTCTTTTCATTTCTTTTTATTAAAATAGAATTAATACTAGATTCTCAAAGATAGCTAATAACTAGAAAGAGTGTTGTAGGAAAAAATAGGTTTATTTATAACTAAAAAAAAAGCCTCACATTTCTGTGAGGCTTTCTATATTCAAAAAATTTCAAGAAATTACTTTTTCTCTGATTTTTCCATTTTAGCTTTCAATGCTGCTAATACATCATTGTTATCTCCTAAAGTTGCAGCAGCTGCATTATTAGTAGATGAAGATGCAGAAGAAGTATTTTCAGTAGCTGCTTTCACATTTTTCTCTTCTTCTTCACGGAAGATAGCAGTGTGAGATGCAACAACTCTTTTAAATTCTTTGTTAAATTCGATTACTTTGAAATCAGCTGAATCACCTTTTTTCAATTTCTTTCCGTCTTCTTTTTCAAGGTGACGAGTAGGAATGAAAGCAACGATATCATCTCCGAATTCTACAGTAGCTCCTTTATCAACAATTTCAGAAATTTCACCGTTGTGGATAGTTCCTACAGCGAAAGAATCTTCATACTGATCCCAAGGATTAGCAGTAGTTTGTTTGTGACCTAAAGATAATTTACGTCCGTCAACATCTAATTCTAATACTACTACGTCAAGTTTCTCACCAACATTTACAAATTCAGATGGGTGTTTGATTTTCTTAGTCCAAGAAAGGTCAGAAATGTAGATTAATCCATCAATTCCTTCTTCAAGTTCTACGAAAATACCAAAGTTTGTAAAGTTTCTAACGATACCTGTATGTTTAGAACCTACTGGGTATTTAGAAGTGATATCAGTCCAAGGATCTTGAGATAATTGTTTGATACCTAATGACATTTTACGGTCATCTCTATCTAAAGTTAAGATAACAGCCTCAACAACATCTCCTACTTTTACGAAATCTTGTGCAGAACGTAAATGAGTAGACCATGACATTTCAGAAACGTGGATTAAACCTTCAACACCTTCAGCAACTTCGATAAATGCACCGTAATCAGCGATTACAACTACTTTACCTTTTACTTTGTCTCCTATTGCTAATTTAGCATCTAGAGCATCCCAAGGGTGAGCATTTAATTGTTTCAATCCTAATTGAATTCTTGTTTTCTCATCATCAAAATCAAGGATTACAACATTTAATTTTTGATCTAATTCAAGAACTTCAGATGGGTGATTAATTCTTGACCAAGAAAGGTCAGTAATGTGAATCAATCCATCAACTCCACCTAAGTCAATAAAGACACCGTAAGAAGTAATGTTTTTAACAACACCTTCTAATACTTGACCTTTTTGTAATTGACCGATGATTTCTTTTTTCTGAATTTCGATATCCGCTTCAATAAGCGCTTTATGCGAAACAACAACGTTTTTGAATTCGTGGTTGATTTTCACAACTTTAAATTCCATCATTTTGTTAACGTAAACGTCATAATCTCTAATTGGTTTAACATCAATTTGAGATCCTGGTAAAAACGCTTCAATTCCGAAAACGTCAACGATCATACCACCTTTAGTTCTGCATTTTACAAAACCATTAACGATTTCTCCTGTTTCGTTAGCCGAAATAACTCTATCCCAAGATTTGATAGTACGAGCTTTTCTATGAGATAAAACTAATTGACCAGTTTTGTCTTCACGAATGTCGATTAATACTTCAACAGTATCACCTACTTTTAATGCTGGGTTGTAACGGAATTCGTTTAATGAAATAACACCTTCCGATTTTGCGTTGATATCAACGATAACGTCTCTATCTGTAATTCTAACAACAGTTCCATCAACTACCTCTTCTTGATCAGTAGCGATAAAAGTTTTTGAAACTAATTCTTCGAATTCTTGTAAGTTTTTTTGATCAACAGCATCAATACCTTCTTCGAAATTGTGCCAGTTAAAATTTGCTAAAAACTCTTCTTGTGATTTTACTTGTTCAGACATGCTGATTAAAAATTTGTATTCTGTATTCTCTCGAGTTTCTTAGTGTGCTAGAAAACAGCAGAAGTTGTTTGTATAATTAGTTGAACCCCAAAGGAAACTCTTATTCACCAAATGGACTGCAAAAGTAGCACATTTAAATTAAATAACAAAACTTTGTAAACAGTATAATTGATTGATTATTAGGAGCACAAATTTTATTACTTTTCAAGAAATCTAGTCCCGCTTTCCGCTTTATCTTTTCTATAGTTTCTAGCCTTTAAAATGCTGAAAACTATTGAAAAGGATGCCGCTTCAATCGGGGCTAATCAAAATTAACTTGCAATTCTAAAAATATAAAAAAAAGCCCGACAAATTTTTAAAAATTTATCGGGCTTTCCATTTATCGGGCTGCTCTTAATGACTGATATTTTCTAGCGCTTTTGGATCATGCTTGTGTTTAAACAATATAGCAAAAGCCACCGCAATAATTAAAGCATAAATTGCAAAAGCAAGCCATATCGTATGCCAATCTTTCATTAGAACTACTTTACTAAATAGGCCATCGCTTGAAATCGCATTTCCCTGACTTGTTATAAACTCAGTCATTTTAGAGTTTGTTGGTTCTGTTTCTAGAAAGCCAGCTAAATCTTTTGTATTGTTAAAAGACTTTGTGAAGTATTTATCAATAGCCCATCCTGAAGTGAAACTTCCTAAAACTGCTCCAAAACCATTTGTCATCATCATAAACAAACCTTGTGCTGAAGATCTATTTTTAGGATCTGTATTCGTTTCTACAAACAGTGATCCTGATATATTAAAGAAATCAAACGCCATTCCGTAAACTACACACGACATTATAATCATCCATAATCCAGTAGTTGGATTCCCGTAAGCAAATAGTCCGAAGCGCAATACCCATGCCAACATACTAATCAACATTACTTGTTTGATTCCAAAACGCTTCAAGAAAAAAGGAATTGCAAGGATAAACAAGGTCTCAGAAATTTGAGAAATAGACATAATTATAGTTGAATATTCTACTACAAATGAATCAGCATATTTAGGAAAATGCTTAAACTCATCTAAAAATACATCACCATACGCATTTGTTAACTGTAACGCTCCTCCTAAAAACATAGAGAATATAAAAAACAGCGCCATTTTATAATCAGCAAACAATTTAAATGATTCTAAACCTAATGTTTCCATTAGCGATGCGTTCTCTTTGGTAAGTTTCTGTGGCTTACACTTTGGCAAAGTAAAAGCGTAAATACCTAATACTAATGCTGCTATACCTGCAATATAAAATTGGTATTCAGTGGCTTTGCTTCCAGATAGATTTGTAATCCACATCGCTGCTATAAAACCGACCGTTCCCCAAACCCTGATAGGCGGAAAACTCTTGATTACATCTTCATCATTTAATTTAAGTGCTGTGTATGAAATAGAGTTACTTAGCGCAATTGTTGGCATGTAAAAACACATTGCCAAAAGCATAATATAAATAAAATTTTCAGGACTCGTGACTTGGGGAATGTAGAATAAAACGGCAGCGTAAAGAACATGCAGAATTCCGTATAATTTTTCAGCATTTATCCATCTATCGGCTAAGATTCCGGTTAGCGTTGGCATAAATAATGAAGCAATTCCCATGGTACCAAAGACCAATCCAAATTGCGTTCCATCCCACTCTTTGGTGCCAAACCAATAATTTGCAATTGTAATTAACCAAGCTCCCCAAACAAAAAACTGAAGAAAGCTCATTATTATCAATCTATTTTTAATTCCCATAAGATGAATTGTTTTTATTTAAAAAATAAGAGGACGTAAATCTACTATTAAAAATGATATCTGCAACTATTTATATCGATTTAGTAGCGTCAATTACGATTTCTAAAACTAACTGAAATTGCTCTTCTCTATCCAAGTGAGAATTATCAATTTCGATAGCGTCTTCAGCCATTACAAGAGGAGAATCAGCGCGGTGCGTATCAATATAATCGCGTTCTTCAACGTTTTTAAGAACTTCTTCAAAAGTCACATTATCACCTTTAGCTACTAATTCGTCATAACGTCTTTGCGCTCTAGTAGTTGCACTTGAGGTCATGAAAATTTTAAGTTCTGCCTCTGGAAAAACAACAGTACCTATATCTCGGCCGTCCATTACGATTCCTTTGTCTTTACCCATTTCTTTTTGTTGCTCCACTAATTTAGATCGAACTTCAGAAATCTCTGCAACTTTGCTCACAAAACTAGAAACTTCGATAGTGCGTATTTCAGTTTCGACGTTCACGTCATTGAGGTACATTTCCCCAAAACCTAAAGCATCATTAAACTTGAATTGCAGTTTTATGTAAGGCAAACTATTGATTAAAGAATCTTTATCAAAAAATTCAGAAGTAATATATCCATTTTGCATTGCAAATAGAGCGACAGCGCGATACATTGCACCAGTATCCACATAAACATATCCTAAATGATTGGCAATTTGCTTTGCTAATGTGCTTTTCCCAGTCGATGAAAACCCATCAATTGCGATAGTAATTTTTTTATTCAAAATTTAAATTTTTATATTATTGAAAATTTACTGTTAATCCAAACAGACTTGTATTTCCTGCTAAGGTGTATCTCGAGTAGGAATAATTGAATTTTAACTTATTCATTTTAAGTCCGAATCCTAAAGAAACTCCCGAAAAGTTTCGCTGTTCTAAAAGTCTCAGTTCCTCCGCTCTCCTAAAATTATAACCAACTCTTAAATTAAATGCTTTTTTAGGGAATAATTCTACTCCTATTATTGCGTGTCGTAAAGCATTATTTACAAATGAAACTTTTTCAGCCTTCACCTCGCCATCTAGTGATGACTCTGCTCTTTCGGGATTCGAAAAGCTGAGATTCCATTGCTGCAAATTTTCTAAAGTAAGATGCCAACGAATGGGAACATTTTCTAACTCTTGAGAAACACCGGCGATAATTTCGAGTGGTAACTTTTCATTAACATCATTATATGTAGAAAATTGTGTTCCTATATTTCTAATTGCTAAAGCCCAATTTACGTCATTTCTTTCGTCAATGAACAAAGCACCAATATCTAAAGCACCTCCAAAGGAATGATACGACTCTAAACTTGAAGATATTAATTTAGCGCTAGCTCCTACGTGAATATTTGTGTACGGAATGTTGTATGCATAACCAAATGAAAGTGCTATTTCACTTCCTGTAAATGATGATGTCGATTGACCATTTTCATCATAGCCCTCAAAGCTGCCATAATTCACATAATTGACTCCAGCTTGAAAAGTGTTAATATGACGATCATAAGTGTAAGCATAGGATGCTGTTCCATAAGTGACTTCCTTAAAATAGCTACCATAATTCAAAGCTAAATGGTTATCCATTTCTGCATTGATAGTAGCAGGATTAAAATGTACTTGATTAACATCATCGTCGTAAATCGTTACAACTTTCCCTCCTAATGCGGCTTGCCTTGGCGACGTAACTAAATTCAAAAACTGATAGGTATACTTCCCTCCTATTTGACTGTATGACGCAGCGCAAATAAGTAGAAAAAGATATAATAAAAGTTTTTTAAGCATTCTTTGAAGTGCGATTTATGAAAGTAAAACGCAGTTGCGAAGATAAAATTATAAATCTGATTTAAATCAAAAAAAAATCCAAATTCCAATTCTTAAAAATTAAGATTTGGAATTTGAATTTTAATATTGGAAGCTCTTTTATTTACAAAACCTTTGCATTTTTTACATCTTGGTCTGTTAAAGCATATTCTAAGACTTCGCTCATTTCTTTTACGTAATGAAAAGAAAGACCTTCTAAATATTCTGCTTTAATTTCGTTAATATCACTTTTATTTTCGTGACATAAAATTATATCCTTGATGTTTGCTCTTTTTGCAGCAAGAATTTTTTCTTTAATTCCGCCTACAGGAAGAACCTTTCCGCGCAATGTAATCTCTCCAGTCATCGCTAAGTTTTTCCTCACTCTCTTTTGTGTGAACAAAGAAACTAATGAAGTTAACATTGCGATTCCAGCACTTGGACCATCTTTTGGAGTTGCTCCTTCTGGTACGTGCAAATGAATATTATATTTCGAAATAATATCAGAATCTAATCCTAATAATTTAGTATTTGCCTTTATGTATTCTAATGCAATCGTTGCCGATTCCTTCATAACTGTTCCCAAATTCCCTGTAATAGTCATTGTTCCTTTTCCTGGAGATAGTAAAGATTCAATGAAAAGAATATCTCCACCCACAGAAGTCCATGCTAATCCAGTTACCACACCAGCTACGTCGTTAGTCTCGTACTTATCTCTCCCTAATCTTGGAACACCTAATACTTTTAAAATGTCCTCGTCAGTTACTTTTTTATTATACTCTTCTTCCATAGCGAGTGACTTTGCCGCATTACGGATTACTTGTGCAATTTTTGCTTCAAGTCCACGAACACCAGATTCACGAGTGTAACCTTCTACAATTTTTTCCAACTGTTTTTTTCCAATGGATAAATCTTTAGTAGTCATTCCGTGCTCTTTTAATTGTCTTGGAAACAAATGCTGACGCGCTATTTCTACCTTTTCCTCGATAGTGTAACCAGACATTCTTATAATTTCCATTCTATCTTGTAAAGCAGGTTGAATTGCCGACATATTATTAGATGTCGCAATAAACATCACTTTAGATAAGTCATATCCCATTTCAAGGAAGTTATCGTAAAATGAATTATTTTGCTCAGGATCTAAAACTTCTAATAACGCAGATGATGGATCCCCATTATGACTGTTTGATAATTTATCAATTTCATCTAAAACAAAAACAGGATTTGACGTTCCAGCTTTCTTTAAACTTTGGATTATTCTTCCTGGCATTGCGCCAATATATGTCTTTCTATGCCCTCTAATTTCGGATTCATCGCGTAATCCACCTAAAGAAATTCGAACATATTCTCTTCCTAAAGCTTCGGCGATAGAGCGTCCAATCGATGTTTTACCAACTCCTGGAGGTCCAGTCAAACAAATAATAGGTGATTTCATATCATTGCGCAATTTCAAAACTGCTAAATGCTCAATCATTCTTTTTTTAACATCCTCTAACCCAAAATGATCCTTATCAAGGATTTTTTGCGCTCTTTTTAAATCAAAATTATCTTTCGAAAATTCATTCCAAGGTAATTCTAAAAATAATTCTAAATAATTTCGTTGGATACCAAAATCTGGTGCTTGCGGATTCATGCGGCGCATTTTTGACAATTCTTTCTCGAAATGATTTTTGGTTTTTTCATCCCATTTTTTAGACAAAGATTTCTGTAACATCTCGTCCATCTCTTCTTCCTGTGAAACACCGCCTAGCTCTTCTTGGATGGTTTTCATTTGTTGATGAAGAAAATATTCTCTTTGTTGCTGATCTAAATCAAAACGAACTTTAGACTGAATGTCATTCTTTAATTCAAGTTTTTGCAACTCGATATTCATATATCGAAGCGTCTCTAATGCTCTATCCTTTAGTTTATTGATAGCAAGTAAATCCTGCTTTTCTTTAACTGATAAATTCATGTTAGAAGTAACAAAATTTATCAAGAAAGATTGACTTTCAATATTTTTTATTGCAAAAGTAGCTTCACTAGGAATGCTTGGGCTTTCTTTAATAATTTGGATTGCTAACTCCTTTACAGAATCCAGTATTGCTAAAAATTCAGTATCGTTTTTCTTTGGTCTTTTTTCAGGAACTTCCTTTATTTTTGCTGTTATATATGGTAATTCATCTACTACAGAGTCAATTTCAAAACGCTTTTTCCCTTGTAGAATTACCGTGATATTTCCATCAGGCATTTTTAACACGCGTAAAATTCGCGCAACGGTTCCTATTTTATGAATATCTTTTTTCGTTGGATCTTCTTCCTCTTCGTTGATTTGAGCAACAACACCTATCGTTTTTCCTGCAGCGTTGGCATCATTTATCAATTTAATAGATTTGTCACGTCCTGCTGTAATTGGAATCACAACTCCTGGAAACAAAACCATATTACGTAAAGGTAAAATGGCGAGTAATTCAGGTAAAGCTTCATTATTCATTTCCTCCTCGTCTTCAGGAGTTAAAAGTGGAATTAAATCTGCCTCAGAATCAAATTCTTGAAGTGACAGATTGTCAATTGTAAGTATTTTGTGATTTGACATATATTATTTTAAGTCTTTTTGTCATTAAAAAAAATCAGTATTTAAGCAAATATACCGTTTCAAAGTAATCTAATACCATATAAACCGTGTTTAATACCTAATATTTGCTAGAGGGTAAAAGATTCAATCTCTGTGCCAAAGCGAATGTTTCAATTTGGAATTTCCCCTTCTTATACAATTTAAACGCATTGGAAAACATTACTTTTTTTAAAGAAAAAAATAAATAATTTAAGAAAAAAGAAAGATTAATTTTATTAAGTGTAACAAAAATTTAATTAGTGAGTCTTTATAGTATAACATAACCAGTTGATTGAGTTTAAACCAAATTAATATCGAAGACTTGATTTTGCTTTGTAAGCAAAAAAATCAAAAAGCACAATGCGAAGTTTACAATCGCTATGCTAAAGCGATGTATAATGTTTCGTATAGAATTGTAAAAGATGCCCACTATGCTGAAGATGTTATGCAAGAAGGTTTTTTGAAAGCTTTTGATAAAATAAATAATTACAAGCAAGAAGTTGCTTTTGGCTCTTGGCTTAAGAGGATTATTGTCAATGCTAGTATAGATTTTTACAAAAAAAACAATCAATTTAGTTTAGAAGATTTTGAAAGTAATGTTTATAAAATCGAGGAGAATTGTGAAGATTCAGCAGATGTTGAATCGTTTAATAACTTAAAAGTAAAGCAAATATTAGAAACGATAAACGCTCTCAAATATAATTACAGAATGGTTTTAACGCTATTCTATATCGAAGGCTACGATTCTGAAGAAATTAGCGAAATTTTGAACATAAGCAATTCTAACTGTAGAACAACTTTAAGCCGAGCTAAAGAAAGTCTTAGAAAAAAATTAGAAGAAATATGAAAAAGGAAAATGATAAAATAGATAATGTATTTCAAAAAGTAAATCAAAACTGGGACGTAGAAGACTTACAAGATGGTCATAACAAACGATTTTTAAATAAACTAAAGACTAAAAAAAGATCAAAAAAATATTTTCTTCCGTTAGCAATTGCAGCCTCAATTGCGCTGTTACTAGGAATATCTTTTTTTCATAAATCAGAAGAGAAAGTAAACGAGTTTCAATTTGCTTCGAAAGAAACAAGACAAACTGATTCCATATTTACAGTTGTGATAAAAAAAGAGCTAGAGAAATTAAATGAGAAAAAATCTCCAGAAAATAAAAAAATTATCAACGATGCTTTAAAGCAAATGAAAATTCTAGATCAAGATTATGAAAAAATAATTATCGAATTAGAAACCAACGGAGAAAGCAAGCAAATAATTTACGCAATGATTAGCAATCTTCAAACTAGGATTTCGTTTTTACAAACCGTGATGCAACATATAGAAGAAAATGAACAATTAAAACAGCTTCCCGATGAAAAAACAATGTAAAATTTTATTTTTTCTACTTATCATTCCATTTCTTGGATACGCAGGAGAAACCGATTTTAATTATTCGAAACAGAAGAATATTAGTAAAGCCTATACTGTAAACTCAGATGTGACCCTATCAATTGATAATTCCTATGGTAATATTTCTGTTACAACATGGAATGAAGATAAAGTCGAACTTGACATCAGTATAAAGGTAAGTGGCGATAATGAAAAGTGGGTAAATCAGCGCATAAATGATATTGATATAGATATTGTTGCACTAAAAAATTTAGTTTCAGCTACAACAATTATTAGTAATTCGAGTTCGAAAAATCAAGGAAGAAATAATAGCTTCGAAATTAATTACACATTAAAAATACCAAAAAATGGAAGTGTAAAGCTTATTAACAAATATGGAAACATTGTAACCGCAGATATTTATGGTGATGCTGAAATCAAATGTAAATATGGAAAAATAAATACTGGTAAACTTCTTAAAAACAGTTCAGTTCAAATTGATTACTGCTCAAATTCTACCATTGCTCTTTTAAAAAATGGTACCGTAATTGCAAAATATTCGAATTTGAAAATAACTGAGGCTAATAAATTAGATTTAATTTCCGATTATACTGACGTTACTATATTTGACAGTGACGAAATCAAATACAGCAGTAAATATGGAAAGATCACAATTATAAGTGTCAAAACATTGAATGCTACTGGAAATTATTTGACAATACGCATTGGAGAAGTTTCCGATTATTTAAAATTAAATACAAAGTATAGTTCTTTAAATATTGATAGAATTAATGCCAAAGTAAACACTGTCAACATTGCCGCCGGCTACACCGGAATTAATATTGGTTATGACAGTAACTATGCTTTCGATTTTAATGTATCCTTGAAATATGCCAATTTTAATTATGATAACGATCTAGACTTTAGCGTTAAAGAAGTAGTGTCAAATTCAAAAAAGTACAGTGGATTTTACAAGAAAAAGGGAGTTAATAATTTAATTATCATGTCTGATTATGGAAACGTATCACTGCAAAAAAACAATAAACAATAATCATTAATCAAAAAAAATTATGAAAAAATCAATCCAATTAGCACTTACTTGTGCACTATTATTCACAACAGTCTCAAATGCCCAATGGTTCTCTAATCAAAGAATTAAGGGAAACGGCAAAGTAGTTTCTGAAAAAAGAGTAACTGCAGCCTACGACAAAATTGCAGTAATAGGCTTTTTTGATGTAGAATTAATTGCTGGAAAAGAGGGGAATATTACTTTGAACGGCGAAGAAAATTTATTGCCATATATTAAAATTGAAGTAGTAAATCAAGAACTTAAAATCAGCACCGAAAAAAATAAAAATATAAGCACCAGTAATGGAAAGAAATTGTTGATTACGGTTCCATTTGAAAGTATTAGTCAAGTTTCTTTAACAGGATCAGGTGATATCGATACTAAAAATACTATTATGGCTAATAAATTTGCTGTTAAGCTAACAGGTTCTGGAGATTTAAGATTAAGTATTGAGTCAAAAGATTTAGATGTGACGCTAAATGGCTCAGGAGATATCGTGCTTAATGGTAAAACAGAAAATATCAATAGCGTTCTAAGTGGCTCTGGTGATATAAAGGCTTCTAAAATGAAATCTAAAAACGCCAATGTAACTGTTTCTGGATCTGGTGATAGTTCGGTTTTCTGTTCAGAAAGTATTTATGCAAGGGTTTCTGGATCGGGTGATATTAAATATAGCGGTGATCCTCAGAAAAAAGATACTAAAGTTAACGGCTCAGGTGATATCACTAAATTGTAATTAAAAATAGATTTTATAGTAAGGTGTTTTATTAATTTAAAACACCTTTTTTTGGCACTCTATTCAACAGAATAACAGCTATTATAAAAAAGATTGCCAATGAAGCTATTCCGAATCTAGGACTTCCAGTAATTTGATCAATTATTCCGTAAACCATCATCCCAATTACTATTCCGATTTTTTCTGCCACATCATAAAAGCTAAAGAAAGATGCTGTATCCTGAGTTTCAGGAAGTAGTTTTGAATATGTAGAACGCGATAATGCTTGAATTCCGCCCATTACCAGACCAACCAAAGTAGCCATTACATAAAATTCGATAGGTTGCGTGATAAAAAATGAGCCCGCACAAAGCAAAACCCAAAAACAATTAATAAAAATTAATGTTGGTATGTTCCCAAATTTTTCAGAAGCCTTGGAAGTCAACAATGCTCCTACAATGGCAACAAGCTGAATTAATAAAATACATATTATGAGTCCTGTAGTGCTTTCCTCTTTTGAGGACCACTCAATTTCTTGAGCACCAAAATATGTAGCAACTAACATCGCTGTTTGCACAGCCATACTAGATATAAAAAAACTTCCTAGGTATCGTTTAAGCGCAATATTAGCTTTAAGCAAAATCCAAACTTTCATTAACTCCTTAAAGCCATTGAAAATTAAGTGATGCGTTACTTTTTTATCATCTTTTCTGTTACCCTTTGGTAAGTAATAATACGAATATTGACTAAAGATTATCCACCAAACACCAACCATCACAAAGGAATATCGCATCGCCTTCATTGCCGCTTCACCTGAACTACCTGTAATTCCAAATATAGTGGGCTTCATAATCATTGCTAAATTGATTACAAGTAAAATTACGCTTCCCACATATCCCATTGAATATCCCTTTGCACTAATTTTGTCTTGCTGCTCTACAAAAGAAATATCAGGTAAATAGGAATTATAAAAAACTAAACTTCCCCAATACCCTATCAAACCAAAAAGATAGAAACTTAATCCAATATATATGTTATTTAAATTGAACCAGTACAAACCCATGCACGAAAGTGCTCCAACATAACAAAAGAATTTCATAAACGACTTCTTATTACCCGCGTAATCTGCTATTCCAGATAATAATGGAGACATTACAGCAACGAGTAAAAAGGCAATGGCCGTTACAAAACTTATGAGCGCTGAATTTTTTAAGCCAAAACCAAAAGCATTGATGTAATGACTTCGATCAGAAAATAAGGCTTCATAAAATATTGGAAATATTGCCGATGCAATGGTTAAAGTATAAACAGAATTTGCCCAATCATAAAAAGCCCAAGCATTTAATAATTTCTTACTTCCTTTTGGTAAATCAGACATAGTAGATATTTTGAGTTGCGAATTTATTTAATTTTATCCAAAGAAAAAGTATAGTTTTATTAAAATAGCAACAAGCTTAGCTTATTACTCATCAATAACTTTAACAATCAATAGCAATTTTAAAACAAAAAAAAGGCTAAACTCAAATGAGATTAGCCTTTTTTAAAATTATCTAAAAGAAGATTATTTTATAACTCCAACTTTAGCAGCCATTGCTTTAGCTTCTGGAATTAATACTTTTAAATTTGCAATTCTTGTAGCATCAGAAGGGTGCGTACTCATAATCTCTGATGGCGCTTGACCAGATGATTGTGATGCCATTCTTGTCCAGAAAGTAATAGACTCCTCAGGATTATATCCAGCGATAGCCATTAATGTAAGACCAATTTTATCAGCTTCAGTTTCGTGACCTCTACTAAAAGGTAACATTACTCCTACTTGAGAACCAATCCCGTAAGCTTGATTCCAAATTTGTTGCGTTTGCTCACTTTTACCAGAAGTAGCTGCAGAAACACCTACACCGATAATTTCTTGTAACTGACCTGCGCTCATACGCTGAGCACCATGATTAGCTAATGCGTGAGAAACTTCATGACCCATTACTGTTGCTAAACCTGCATCAGTTTTTGTTACTGGTAAAATACCAGAGTAAACAACGATTTTTCCTCCTGGCATACACCAAGCGTTTACTTCTTTGTTATCAATTAATTTATATTCCCAACGGTAGTCTTTTAAATACTGTCCTTGTCCTAGGTAAATTAAGTATTTTTCAGCAGCAGCTTTTATTCTTAAACCTACATTTTCTACTTTTCTTGCATCGGCAGTTCCAGTAATAACTTTATTTTCTTTCAAAAAAGTGCCATACTGTTGAAACGATGAAGGAAACAATTCACTATTCGAAACAAAGTTCAAACTCTTTTTTCCCGTAATTGGATTAGTCGCACAAGAGTACACTAAACCTAACGCGCATATTCCTAATAATATATGTTTTTTCATAATCTAAGATTTAATTTATTGGACAAATATACACTGTTAACAAACTTTAACATTTATATAATTTAAACATAATGTTTCATTATTATTGTTATTCACCTATAATACGTAAAGCGGTAAATCCTTTATCAACAATCAAATAACTCTCTTTTTCTAAAGTTTCTCTATCAAACAAGAATTCAACATTGTCAATTTGAATTGCCTTGATTGCAAAAGGAAGTCCAATAAGATTAATTTTATATTTTGAATATTGTGTATCGTACTTCCCCTCTTTATGGACTTGAACAATTAGCTCATTATCTTTTCCATTTGTTTGAAATGACAAAAAGCTATACCTACCCTTCTTATAATCGTATCCATCTTGAGCATCTTCATATACTACAGACTTTTCTTTGCCAAGTTTATAATAAACATCTAATGACAACTCATCAAATTCTAGTTCGCCCACATATTGCTGAACGGGATACTTCGGAATTATAGCTCCTGCTTTAACAAAAATTGGAATTTCATCAAACTTGGTATCAATCCAAATTTCTTTTCCACCTTTACAATATTCATTTGTCCAGTAATTATACCAATCACCTCTTGGAATATACATCCTTCTTCCTAATGCATTTGGTTCTAAAATAGGGCAAACTAAAATTTGATTTCCAAATATAAATTCATCGTTTCGATAATGCGTTTGAATATCTTCTTGATCAAAATATACTAATGGTTTCAACATAGGAATACCTTGTTCGATATATTGCCAAAACATCGTGTACAAATACGGCAATAACTGATATCTTAAGTTCACAAATTTTCTTGTGATATCAATAACTTCCTCGTCAAAAGCCCAAGGTTCTTGATCTCCATGATCTCCTGAAGAGTGTGTTCTACAAAAAGGGTGAAAAACACCTAGTTGAATCCATCTCGCATACAATTCGCCAGAAGGCTGTTCTGCAAAACCACCAATATCAGAACCGGTGAATCCCATTCCAGAAATCGACATTCGCTGCATTTGTATGTTCGCAATCCATAAATGTTCCCAAGTAGCAATATTATCTCCCGTCCAAGAGGAAGAATAACGTTGCGCTCCTGCATAAGCAGATCTCGTTATAACAAATGGTCTTTTAGGATAAGCGAATCGCTTCACTCCATGATACGTCGCTCTTGCCATTTGAGTACCATATATATTATGTGCTTTTCTATGACTACACGGATTTCCGTCATAATCATGTCTTACATCCATTGGAAAAGTCTTATTGGGAACTTCCATAACGGCAGGCTCATTCATGTCATTCCACACGCCTTTTACTCCAATGTCTGAAATTAATTCCTTGAATAATCCTGCCCACCATTCTCGCACAACTGGATTTGTGTAATCTGGGAAATTACATTCTCCTGGCCATACTTTTCCTTTCATATAAGGACCATCAGCTCTCTTACAGAAGTAATCTTTCTCTAAAGCTTCTTTGTAAACAAAATATTCTTTATCAATTTTTATTCCTGGATCAATAATAACAACTGTTTTAAAACCATCTTCAGCTAATTCAGCGACCATTCTTTTAGGATCTGGAAAATACTCTTTGTTCCAAGTGAAACAACGAAATCCTTCCATATAATCGATGTCTAAATACAAGGCGTCACAAGGAATTTTCAACTCTCTAAATTTTGCAGCTACCTCTTTTAAATTACTTTCTGGATAATAGCTCCATTTACATTGATGATAACCCAGAGCCCACAAAGGCGGTAATTCTGGTTTACCTGTCAGATCTGTGTAAGTAGTTACCACATCTTCCATTTGGGGACCATAAATAAAATAGTAGTTCATTTCACCACCTTCAGCCCAATAACTAGTTACATTTCTTCTTTCATAACAGAAATCAAAATAGGTTCTAAATGTATTATCAAAGAAAATTCCGTAGGATTTTTTATTATGAAGCCCGATATAAAAAGGAACAACTTTATATAAAGGTTCTTGATCTTTTTGAAAAGCATATTGATCAGTTGCGAAATTCTCTAATCTTTTTCCTTTCAAATTTAGCTGTGTAGCTTTGTCACCAAGCCCGTAAAAACACTCACCATCTTTCGATGTTTTGCTCATTTTTACAATATTACCTCCTAGTTCATAGCTTTCTTCCCAGTGAAAACCAAGTTCATCTTCTAAGATAATGCAGTCATTTAAATCAAAAATTGACAATCTCATATCAATTTTCTGTATCTTACATTTGACTTTACTAGTCTTTATTTGGTAATAATCATCTTCATCAGTAACTTCTAAAAAATTGTATCCATGAGTGTGACTTTTATCAATTGCATACGAAAAGTCATTACTGAAATATCCTTTGGTAGTAAATCTGAATCGAATTAAACTATCTCTTAATACGGTTACCTTCAAGATCACACTATTATCTGTATAAAAACTCACAGAATCTACCTCATGGTCATAAGAAACAATTTTTGTGGGATATAAATCTCCTTTATATTCTAATTCTGTATTTGTAATCATTTTTTATAATATTAATTTTATTCAAATTTGGGTTGTCAAAAATACAAAATTACTTCGCATTCAGTTGTTTATGAATATTTATTCACGAAAACGTTATAGCTACTCCTTACTTAAAATAAATAATGACTCTCAAAAAAGTGAGAATCATTACTTATACCTTACTCGGTAATTTTTTTTAGATTTTAAAAACAGATACACTTAATGGTGCTAAAACAAGCTCGGCTGAGTAATCTCTACCATCGTATGGCATTGCTTGAATAGCGATTTTTTTGATGTTAGAAACACCGCTTCCTCCATACATTTTTGCATCACTATTAAAAATCTCCGTTAATTTTCCTTTCTTAGGAATTCCGACGCGATAATTAGTTCGCACGACTTCTGTAAAATTACAAACAACGATAACTGATTCTTTAGGCTTGTTCCCTTTTCGAATAAAAGAAATCACTGCATTTTGATGATCTGAATAATTAATCCATTCAAAACCTTCTTGGCTAAATTGCTTCTCATACAGTGCAGGTTGCGTTTTGTATAAATTATTTAGGTCAGTTATTAATTTCTTCACTCCTTCATGAAACGGATATTGTAACAAATGCCAATCTAAACTTCCTTCAAAATTCCATTCGCGACTTTGTCCAAACTCACATCCCATAAAAAGTAATTTTGTGCCAGGATGCGTAAACATATAGCCATACAATAATCTCAAATTAGCAAACTTTTGCCACTCGTCACCTGGCATGCGTTCAGCGATTGATTTTTTACCGTATACAACTTCATCATGCGAGAGCGGTAACATAAAATTTTCTGAAAAGGCATAATTCATAGAGAAAGTTAAATCATTCTGATGATATTTTCTGTAAACAGTATCTCTTTTAAAATAGTCTAAAGTATCGTGCATCCAACCCATCATCCATTTCATACCAAATCCTAAACCACCTATTGATGTTGGTCTTGAAACCATTGGATAAGAAGTGCTTTCCTCTGCGATAGTTTGAACACCTTCAAAATTAGAGTAAACAGCTTCATTAAATTCTTTTAAGAAACTTATGGTGTCTAAATTTTCTCTTCCACCATAAATATTTGGCTCCCACTCTCCATCATTTCTAGAATAGTCCAAATACAACATTGATGCAACAGCATCTACTCTAAGTGCATCTGCGTGGTAATATTGCAACCAAAAAAGTGCATTACTTATTAAAAAGGAGCGTACTTCATTGCGACCGTAATTAAAAACTAGACTTTTCCAATCCGGGTGATAACCTTTTCTACGATCTGGATGTTCAAATAAATTAGAGCCATCAAAAAATCCTAAACCATGTGCGTCATCAGGAAAGTGAGAAGGAACCCAATCGAGAATCACTCCTATACCAGCTTCGTGCAGTTTATCAACTAGAAACATGAATTCTTGTGGATTTCCAAAACGAGAGGTGGGTGCAAAATAACCTACTAGTTGATAACCCCATGACGGATCATAAGGATATTCCATAATAGGCATAAACTCAACATGCGTAAATCCAGTCTCCTTTACATAATTTACTAGATCTTCCGCAAATTCGACATACGTTAGAAATCTGTTTTCGCTGCTGTGTCTTTTCCATGATCCTAAATGAACTTCGTAAACTGAATAAGGTTTATCTAATCCATTATGGTTTTGACGTGTTTTCATCCACTTTTCATCGCCCCATTTGTACTCTAAGTCCCAAATAACCGATGCTGTATGCGGTGGTTTCTCACAGTAAAAAGCAAACGGATCTGCTTTTTCTGTAATTACGCCATTATTGCTAGATTGTATTCTATACTTGTATGTAGTGCCTTTTTTAACATTAGGAATAAAACCTTCCCAAATACCAGATGAATCCCATCTCACTTCCAATTGATGTTCGCCAGACGTCCAGAAATTGAATTCGCCAATAACTGATACAGAATGAGCTGTAGGAGCCCAGACAGCAAAGTAAACTCCGTCGACTCCATCAACTGAGATAAGATGTGCACCAAGTTTTTCATACAAGCGAAAATGCTTTCCCGCTTTGAACAAATCAATGTCAAAATCCGTGAAAAGAGAGTGCGAAATAACTTTATTCATAGTTCGATTTTGTAATTCTCTTTATCAAAAGAATATTAATTTTTAGCAATAACAGTTTTTACATTTATTTGATAATGTAATTATCTGGAATAACTGCCCCTTTTTTAATTACTACTATTCCGTCTTTAATGGCGTACAATTCATTAGAAAAATCCCCTAAGTGCGCACCACCGTTTATGTAAACATCATTACCAATTCTACAATTTTTATCCACTAATGCATTATTTATAAAACAACGCTCTCCAATACCAATTAAATTTCTCTTGTTTACGATGTCTTCATTCATATCATCAATATTCTGATACAAATCATTTCCCATCACGTAAGAATTTTGAATTATGGTTCCATCTCCTATTCGAGATCTAATTCCTATGACGGATCGATTAATTTCTTTTGCATTTAATATACAACCTTCAGAGATAAGCGATTTATCGACAATAGTTTTTTGAAATTTAGAAGGAGGAAGCAATCTAGGTCTTGTATATATCTTATTTTCATTATCAAATAAGTTGAATTTTGGCAAATCTTCTGTTAGCCCAATATTTGCCTCAAAAAAAGAATTAATATTACCTATATCAGTCCAATATCCTTCGTATTGATAACTCAAGATTTTTTTATGACCTACAGCTTGTGGAATAATTTCTTTACCAAAATCTTTAGTTTCCTGATTAGACATAATGTCAATCAACAATTTTCTATTGAAAATATAAATACCCATCGAAGCTAAGTAATGTTTTCCTTCACTCTTCATTTGGTCACTTACATCAGATTCCCATTCAGGTAGTAATTCTTTAGCTGGCTTTTCAATAAATGATTCGATAAAACTTTCAGAATTAGTTTTAAGAATTCCGAATTCTGGTGCATCTTTAGCATTAACTGGTAAAGTAGCAATAGAAATATCAGCTTCATTGTTGATGTGCGCTTCAAGCATTTCATTGAAATCCATTTGATATAATTGATCTCCTGAAAGTATTAAAGCATAATCAAAATCATGATTTAAAAAGTGTGGCATACATTGTCTTACAGCATCGGCTGTTCCTTGAAACCAAGTTGGATTATCAGGAGTTTGCTCTGCGGCAAGAATATCAACAAATGCATGACTGAAAACACTGAAATTATAGGTGTTTTTAATGTGTGCATTCAATGAAGCAGAATTAAACTGAGTCAACACAAACATCCTGTAAATATCAGAATTCATACAGTTTGATATCGGAATATCTACTAATCTGTATTTTCCTCCAATCGGTACTGCTGGTTTAGATCTTGTTTCGGTTAACGGATATAATCTTGAGCCTTGTCCACCCCCTAATATAATTGCAATTACATTTTTCTTTTTAGCCTTCATATTTTGTTACTTATTAATTTGTATATCTCTATGTATTCTTGGCAAACTCGCTCCCATGAATGGTCCGTGTTCATCCCTATTTTTCTAATTTTATTGAATTGCTTTTTATCATTAAAAAGATCTACTGCTCTATCAATGGAATAGCAAATATCTCTCACGCTTGCTTGGTCATGACAAATACCATTTCCGTTATCTCCAAAATCTATTACGGTGTCCTTTAATCCACCTGTTCTTCTTACTATAGGAATCGTACCGTATCTAAGTGAATACATTTGGTTTAAACCGCAAGGCTCAACACGTGATGGCATCAGTAGGAAATCTGAACCTGCATAAATTAGATGCGCTAATTCTTCATTATAGCCAATAAAAGTATTGTAATTTCCTTTGTAATCATGCAATAAACTATTGAGCTGCTTTTCAATAGTTGTGTTACCAGAACCTAATATCAAAATATTTATTTGTTGATAATTTTCAGATAAAGCTAGAGCTGAAGCATGGGGTAATAAATCTCCTCCTTTTTCCTCTAATAATCTTCCAATGAAGCTAAAAAGCGGTTTACTAGGATCTAAATCAAAAAGTTTACATAGCTTTTCCTTGTTTTTTTGTTTACCAAGTTCGAAATTTTTGATAGAATAGTTTTTTTCTAACGCAGAATCTTTTTCAGGGTCCCACACTTCGATATCTATCCCATTCAAAATTCCTTTTGACTTATAACGAACTAAATTAAACAAGGATTCTAATCCATTAGCTGAATAATTAATTTCATTTAGATAATTTGGAGAAACCGTAGTCACCGCCCATGCACATTTGATACCTACTGCCAATGAGTTAATGCAATTATCCCATTCTAAAACGTGAACGTGCGCTAAATCAAAATGAGGTAAATAATATAATTTATCAAAACTGAATTGACCTTGATACAATCCATTATGAATTGTAATCATTGAGGGCACCTCTTTAAGTTTATTATACTTGTGGCAGTATAACATCATAAAAGGTATTAAACCCGTATGATGATCGTGACAATTAATTACATCTGGCACTGAACCTCTTCCAATAATCCAATCTAAAGTTGCAATTTGAAATGATAAAAAGCGTTCGATGTCATCCTCATAACCGTAAACATCTTTTCTATTAAAAAGATCTGGTATTTCTATCAAGTAGAGTTCAAAACCCAGCATATCCGTGGTTTCTTTAAGAACATTAAAAGGAAAACTAAAATTACCTAATTTCACATGTCCCCAATGAACACACTCAAAATCATTTTCACTTTTAAATTTTGTATCATAACCTGGTACAACAACCCTTGCAAGATGTCCAGCATTATTTTGATATTTTGGTAGCGCTCCTACAACATCCGCTAATCCACCCACTTTGGCTACCGGATAACATTCAGCACTAATATGAAATATTTCCATAAATGAAATTTGATTTTATAATTAATTCTAGTACGATCATCGCAATTACGCTTTATTTGTCCCTTTTATGTTAATAGCAATAAATACGTTTGTAAAAAATACTACTTTTATGTTTTTCTAAATTTACTAAAAAAAAATTAACATCATTGCCCGATTGAAAATTTATTGATATGACAAAAAATAGTTCTGTACATACACAATCTTTAAAAATTCCTAAGATTATGTTAGTAACATGTAAATTAATCTCTTTAATTTCACCAAAACTCATTACACTCTTTGCTTCTAAATTATTTACGACTCCAATAAAACATAAAATTCCTAAAAGGGAGTTAGATATGGATCGTAAAAGCACACAAAAGTTAATTAACATACCAGAGATTGGTAAAGAAATTGTTCTGTATCAGTACGGAGATAGCAAAAAGAAAATACTACTAGTTCATGGTTGGTCCGGTCGAGGAACACAATTATTTAAGATAGCTGATGAATTAGTAAAACAAGGATATTCTACAATAAGTTTTGATGCTCCTGCTCATGGTAAGTCTCCAGGAAAAATGACAATTATGACCGATTTTATTAGCTCGATTATGGAAATCGATAAGCAATTCGGACCATTCGAAGCTGCGATCGGTCACTCCTTAGGGGGAATGTCTGTTCTAAACGCTATAAAAAGCGGTTTAAAAGTTAATAAAGCTATTGTAATAGGAAGCGGTGATATTGTCCAAGATATTTTAGATGATTTCGTTGCTAAATTAGAGTTAAAGCCAAATATTAGCACACTATTACGTTTGCATTTCGAAAAGAAATATGGTGAAGAGATGAATAGCTATTCTGCTTATATCGCTGCAGCAAAAGCTACTATTCCTGTATTAGTTATACATGATCACGATGATCCAGAAGTTCCTGTCAAGGCAGGAATTCATATCCATAAATATTTAAAAAATGGAGAATTGATGTTAACTCATGGTTTAGGACACCGAAAAATTCTAGGAAATAATGCCGTAATTGAAAAAACAATTACGTTCTTAGATAAATAGAAAAAAGATAATTATTATAATACTGAAAAAAGACTAACTTAAATTGTAAAGAAATGAAATATCCATTAGAAAAATCAGAGGAACAATGGAAGGCAGAACTTGGAGAAGAACGTTATAGAATTCTTCGAAAAAAAGGAACTGAATATCCACACACAGGAAAGTACAATTTAAACTTTGAAAAAGGTACTTACGCGTGCGGGGCGTGTGGTGAATCATTGTTCGAAAGCAATACTAAATTTGACGCGCATTGCGGTTGGCCTTCTTTTGACGAGTCAATACCTGGAAAAGTAGAATATATCTCCGATGTAACTCACGGTATGAAACGCACAGAGATACTGTGCGCTAATTGCGGAAGCCATTTAGGTCATGTATTTGATGATGGACCTACAAAAACCGGACAACGTTACTGTGTAAACTCTCTATCAGTTGATTTCAAGGAGGAATAGTAAGATTGTTATTCTTTATTAGCTTGGATAGTTCATACAATGTTGGAGAGATATAAATATAATAATATTGTAAAGTTGAGTGAGGTTTTCATTTAACAATAGGATACAGGTTTATAAATGTTCTACTATTTTATGAGATCTAACCGGCTTTACTATTTTTCAAGTACCTTAAATTGAAAGAATACTTTAATCCTCTTTCTTCTTATTATATTTAACTAATCATTGTTGTCCGATATAAATAAATAAAAAAAGAAGCCAAAAAGATGGCTTCTTTAAATGAATCGTAAATTTGTGTTTCGACATACAAAATACGATGGGTAAAAGTAATTATTTT